>WRCR01000109.1 GCA_009783865.1 Planctomycetaceae bacterium
CGACTGTGCCGGTAAATTCAACGACATCTTCTTTTACTTTTTCCTCTGACATAAATTTTCTCTCCGTCCTGTTTCATCTCAAAATGTATCCTAACGCATTTATTATAACAGATATTTTTTATTTTTCAATTACACATTAGAAATCATACCAGATACCGAAGCCGACCTTATGTTCCCGCTTTGCGATGTGTTCATACTGTTCACTAACGCCTCCGAAGTATTGGAAGCCAAGCCGAAGTATTTGATTCCGATGTCCTTTCCATTGCCAGCCGGCTTGAAAACAAATACTGCCGTCATAATTATGTTCCTGCAAGAGCAGAACATTTACGGCGGCAAACGGCGTTCCGCGTCCATAGTTTGCCGGATACACCGGTGAGTATTCCATACCGAATTGAAAGTGCCACGGTCTTGTCTGTTCACCCGTACAGAACGCATAATCCGCTTCAGCATAAAGACGGAATGAAGGATGAAATCGGTATGAAGCACCGAGCAGCCATGCTTCACGAACATAGTTGATGCGGTTATGCGGAACTCCTGCCGCTTGCAGGCGCAAAATACGTTCATCGCCCAAATGGGAACTGACGTGATAATATCCCGTCTTGAATTGCCAGATTGCATTTCCGAATGTCAGCGGCATACCGGCGCGAAAGTCCGCTGCGTCTACATCCCGGTCGTTTTCAAAATCAAGCCGCAGGTGTGACGAACCTTCTATGTCGATTTGAAAACCTTCAGGAAAAAACGGATTCTTGTTTCCATAGCGCAGCAAGCCGAATCTGCCGCCGAGAGTTATATCCCAAATGTTGTCAATGTCTCTATCGTTATTGAAAACACTTGCAAGCCGGGACTCGTTCACACCGGCGAGATAATTCGGGTAGATGAATCCGTCGGGAAACATCCGCCAAGCATGCGGCTGCACAACGATGCCCGGTTGTTCCTTCGAAGCATCAGCGTACTTTTTGAGAAATCCGTCGTTGCAACTGAGTAACTTTGAAGGAGCATTGTCATCGCCGGCATATATTGCCGTTGATGACAATGCTAGTAACACCGAGATAAAAACAAATGAACGCAGCATATTTGCCTCTTACCGTGAAAATGATTTGGATAATAACAATTTTCCAAATTCACAGCAAGGGCAGAATGAGTGGCGAGTTGCGAGTTTTATTGTTCACAACTCGCCACTCACTATTCCGGTATCCAAAGTTTTTTGGCAGGAGCGGACTGTTCCTGCGGACTGTCTGAAGTCCAAAGTTTGTCCGGCATTTCCGGTGCTTCTTCTTCCGGCGGGTAAAAATGTTCCGCTACCGGTGTGCCGTCTGGATGTATCAATCCGAGTTGCACAAGCAGATTATCCAAAGCCCGCATTACATGTTCATTGTTGCCGTAATTTTCCGTCAGATATTGAAGCACATCGTATGTTTCTTTGTACTGCCGAAGTTCAATACGCACCGGTATTTCATAAAGGCACCAGCCGGCATCACTGGCTTTCTGCTCCGCTGATTCCGTCTTTGCTTTCAAAATCCAATCCAGGGTCTTTTCAAACTGCCCGACTTTTTGCGTCGCAAGAATCAGCGAATCAAAAGCAAGGACCCGTGCTTGCGGCAGCGCGTCATCCGCAGGACGATTAAGTATTTCCTCCGCAAATCGAATCATAGCCCGCGATTCCTTCATTACTGAAACGACCTGAAGTCCTTCGACCAAAATCGACAGCAGCATCTTTTCGACCTCAAAACGATGCCAACGCCAGACCGGCAGGTCATCGAGTTGCGATAATTGCTCCTCTTCGCCTTCCAATACCGCTATGGTATCGTGAGTCGGCAAGTTCAAACGGCGGCGCAGTTTATCAGTTTGTTTTTCTCCTGTTGCTTCGTCAAGCCAATGCTCGAATATCTCGATGACCGCAAGAAGACGGATTTTGTACTCCGGCAATGCAGCGGTTTCAAGCGGCGTTTTACCGTCAAGGAATCCAAAAGGACGGTTCAATACCTTTTCGGTAAAGTTCTTCTCGAAGTATTCTTCCTTCATGCGCTGCAGCATTTCAGGAGACGGCAGGTTTTTCTTTGATGTGAAACAGTATCGCGGTTTGATCTGGTGCAGAGTCCGTGAGAACTTCCGCTGATTCGCCAATCTAACCGGCGGAGCAACGAAGTTATCGCCAAGTGCTTCCTTTAAAGTACGTTCCACTTCTTCGCGGTCGTCTTCAAGCAGTTGCGGAATTTCAATGCGGGCATCGCGGTCGGTCTCTTTACCGAACAGCATCAAGGAAATTATCTGAGACGCTGCGGTATCATAATTGATTTCAACATCTTCCGCAGGAAACGGTTTGTCTGACATGACAAACGCTCCAATCGGCACAACTACTCCGCTGCGGGTGAACATGGCGGGGTCTATTTTCACACTGTGAAAGCGCGGCGACGAGAGAATCGATTCATGCGCTTCAACAGCGTCGTTGATTTTATATTCGGCGTAGGACATTTCCATGTCATCGCCGAGCAGTCCCGGATTCATAAATAAGCAAGCCGCTTCCGCATCGACTGCATCTTCAAAGGCGGTGTTCGGCAACGCAGCGAACTGCTTCAGATATTCCATACCTTTTTCAATATCGAGAAGCCAAAGATAAACGGCGGCTATTGTCCGTAAAATATTCGCCCACTGCGGAACATAAGGAATGAGCGATTCAAATTTCGCAAGTCCCTGCTTCCAGCGCATTAACGAAATCAATTCTATTGCTTCTTCAAACTGTTCTTTAGCGGGGAAATCTTCGGGACTGTACTGGTCGAACATCATATCCCGCAACTGTACCGGAATATCGCTAAACGAAGAAGCCCGATAAAGCAAGGCGTTTGCCTGGTCTTGAATAGTCGGGAAGGACTTAAGCCGATTGCCCAGCGCAACCGCCGGAATAACATGTCCCCGCATTAGCATCAGGGAGCCGATTTGCAAGGCGGCACCGATAACAGAACTGTGCGCCGTTCCTTCTTTTGCACGCTCAAAAGCATCAATGATTTCGGAAAGAGCATCTTTGAGCGAACCGGTCATTGCAAGGGCAATAGCATATTCTGAAGCGGCAACGGGGTTATCAGGTTCACGGTCAAGAAATTCTTTGGAGAGAGACAGTGCGTCGTCCCAGCGTCCTTGTGTTCGGAACACGGTGAGTTTTGCGGCTGTCAAACAGGCGCAGTTCGGATGGTTCTTTTCGAGGTTTTCGATAAAGCTCAAGCAGGAGCCGGTTTGATTGGATTCAAAGAGACGTTCAATCTGTTCGATTTCTTTGACCATGTCGGGACAGCAGAAGCGGATTTTCTTTTCACGACCGCCGGGACAGAGCGAATAAGGGTCTAATGCCATTGAATTAAATTAGTAGGAGGATTGTTGGTTAGGATAAATATCGTTAGACGAACACCATTTTCGTTTTTACGTTTCTCGTAAGAGAACATTCTAACACAACTTTGGGATAAAAACTATAGGGGGTACAGAGGCGACAATATTGCCGGTGCGTGAAGGTGCGTGAACATCAATCTTTATGGGTATTGCAATTTCGTAATTTTCGTGTAATATAAATAGAAGCAGAAAAGGCGGACAAATACAAATAACAGCTCATTCCGCAGGGAACGGGTTGAACAGATATAATTATGACTACAGAGTTACACAACTGCGTTTTATGGCAACACATATTTTTGCGTCTTGCAAGGCAACAGGAGATGATTACCCGTTCGTTAAAGTGCGTCTGCCGAACTTGAACGAAAAAGAGTACGAGGTATTTATCGGTTGGTTTAACGGCAGTGTGTTGGAAACCGGATTGATAAATACCGGCGAGTTCATAATAGAAAAACTTTCGGTAAGCGAAATGGAAATAGAAGAACGGCGGGCACACGTCGATGCTCTCGCTTTTTATGACGGAGAAATAGGAAAAAACTGCTCATCCGCTGCCGCAAAAACTCTGGAAAAAATCTTTACCGCAGCAACCAACTTCCGGGGAACATTTCCGCCAGCGGAAACACCGGCGCAAATACAGAGAAGAAGGCAGGTATCCAGTGTTTTGAACGTTTTACATTCCCATATTTTAGCCGGTAAAATAAAATTGCCGACAAGCGGAAAAGAAAATCGGCGATGGATTCTTCGTCAAAACCTGCAAATAAAACTTGACGTTAAAACGCTGAAGAAGTACCGCAAAGCCGGTGAAAAAATAATACTGTCAGACGACAGTATTATCGGTGTTGACATACAGGGGCGGGCATGGTGGCAGCCCTCTGAAAAAAGTAAAAACGTTTTTTATCTTCTCGGCAAGATGGATTAAAAAGGAATAATACAGTCATGAGTATCATTCGTCAGGTATTTGACTCTCTGCAAAGTTTTTATGCTGACAAGCCGCCGATGGTCTGGTGGCCGGAAGACCCGATGGAAGTTATCGTCGGGGCAGTATTAGTGCAGGGAACAACGTGGACATCAGTTATCAATGTTTTACAAGTCCTTGCAGAAAAAGAACTTCTAAATTTTCGTTCTCTTGCGGACATTGACGAAGAAGAACTGCTTAAAATTATCCGACCTGTCGGATTGCAGGGACAGAAAGCAAAACGAATCAAAGGCATTGCACAACTTTTTTTGCATAGTGCTGACGGCAACATCGTCCGCTTCTTTGCGAGAGACCTGCAAGCGGTGCGCCGTGAACTGCTGTCAATCTCCGGTATAGGACCCGGAACAGCGGACAACATTCTGCTTTACGCCGGGAACTTACCGGTGTATATGCTTGACAATTACACTGTCCGAATTCTTCAGCGTCACAGATACGTTGCTTTGAACGCAACCGAAAATACGGTGCGACAGTTCATTCAGCAGGAGTTGCATCTTGGCGACACAGCGCAGGAAGTTCGGCACTTCAGCAATTTCCAAGCATTGATGGTGCGCACCGGTCGGGAATACTGCACGAAAACGAAACCGAAGTGCGGTTTATGTCCGCTGGTCTCTTTTCTGCCGAAGGAAGGAGCAGTCGGAGTCAGCGAATGTGTTGTGCAGCCCTGTGAACCGCCGAAGCCGAAACCGCTAAAACAGGAGCAGCCGAAATACGAGCCGCCGATGATAATCGGCGACCCCGAATTAGACGAAACAGAGCGCGTAATTTTCGAACAGGTAACGGCGGAGCCGGTGCCGATTGACGATGTAATTGAAAAGAGCGGTCTGCCGGTGCATATTGTTCGTGCGTTGATAGCCGTGTTGGAATCACGGAAGATACTCAAGCAGACAGCAGGCAACACTGTCAAACGGATTCTGTGAAACAAAAACATTTAGCCGGTACTCCGGCTCTTTGTTTCTTTTGCGATGTTGATTCCGATGATAGAGCGGGTTGAGTTTGTCATAATGTTTTTGTAAAATAACGTTGATGTTAACTATTGTTGACTCTTTCTTGCAAATGCGGCTTCAGATTTTGTCTGTGTCCAGCAACTGTTCGAGTTTAATGATAGGTGCCGAAAGATTTCATGCTGCGCTCCCAAATAACGATGAACTACTCCAGCATATTGATGAACGGTTATCAAGCCGGCGGCAGAGCGGCTTTTTCTGAACCGCCGCGAACCCCGCTGGGAAGTGCCGGTACGCAACTTGCCCGAATCGCCGGAAGCAGCGTTGAATTTATGGAACATCGGGAATATCAGCCCGGCGATGACCTGCGGAGAATCGACTGGAATGTTTTCGCCCGCAGTGAAATTCTGACCGTGAAACAATTCCGCGAAGAGGTTTATCCCAGCGTTGAAGTCCTTCTTGATACTTCCCGTTCAATGCAACTAACCGGCACGAAAAAAGGAGAAGCCGCTGCGTTTCTCTCCGGTTATCTTTCCGGTGCGGCAGCGGAGTCCCGTTTCGCTTTCCGCTTGTTCACAACGGAAAACCGATGCCGATTGCTGGAACGTTCTCATCTTGTTCCAACGGAATGGGAGACGCTGCAATTCAATTCCGATGTTTCGCCCTTCGAGGCAATGAAACGTATCTTGCCGAATTGGAAACAGCGTGGAATCCGAATTTTCGTCAGCGACTTGCTTTTTCCGGCTGAACCGATGTCGGTAATTCCGCTGATTTCCGGCGGAGCGGCCGTTGCGGTTGTGATTCAGTTGCTGTCGCAGCGGGATGTCAAACCGGATAAGTTCGGACATCTTCGTTTGACGGACAGCGAAAGCGGCGAGGAACTCGAAATGTTCGCCGATGCTCTTTCTGTAAAGCGGTATGTGGATAATCTCAATCGGCATCAGAGAAATTACGATGAAGCATGCCGCCGCAACGGAGTATTTTTCGTACCGGTGATAGCGGAGGAATTTCTCGAAAACAGCATCATTGACGGCTTATTCCGCTGCGGTGTTTTGCGGTTCAATTAACGGGCAATGCCGACCGCCGTTAAAGTTGGCAAGGACAAAAAGTGCCGCTTTGATTTTTTTCAAAAAAACTCGTCTTTTTTGTTTTTTCCCTATTTACCAAAGATTTTTTGTTATAATACACGGAAACGCGGGTTTTTCCTTTACGGCATTTCTAAACCATTAAATTCAAAGAAAGTGTAACTCCATGTCCGATGCAGCGTTGGTAAAGGATTGGGATTCCGAAGAGGAGAACGCAGCAGGGGAAGGCGATGTAGTAAATTTTACAGGAAAAATCGTGGCAAAATGTTGAAAGGAAAGTGAAATGGGCAAAAGCAAAAAGGTCACGGCATACAAAGGTGAGATACGTAAATCT
The DNA here is from genome assembly GCA_009783865.1 of Planctomycetaceae bacterium. Classification (GTDB taxonomy): domain Bacteria; phylum Planctomycetota; class Planctomycetia; order Pirellulales; family Thermoguttaceae; genus WRKP01. The sequence continues at coordinate 6,712 of WRCR01000109.1, forward strand.
CTCTCAAGAATAATTAAAGGCAAAAGAAGAAAAAGATGGTTGTTTTCGTAATATTGATGAAGTAAAAAAAATTATGAATTCTTTACTATCGTTGAAGGACAAGACGCTAAAATTGCGGAATGCGTTGCTGCTGTATTAGAGTAATTTATTCCCGCAATTTCACCGGACGCAGCGAATCAGGAATTGCATCAAGCGTATCGAACTGCTCGGCAAGCGTCCGAATCTGTTCGACTTTCGCTTCCGTACTCCTATGCATCTTGCCGGTCTTATCCGCCGGTGCGAAGGTTCCCCATATGATTTCCGTATTAGCCGAAGTAAATAACCGAAATGCCGGAACATTGCCCGCTTGCTGGTCCAGCCGTATTTTGCCGATGCTGACCGCCGGTATATCCGCAAGTATCGCAGCCAGCGATGCAGCCGAAGTAACGTTCACATCGTTCCAAGGCGAACCGATTTTCTCCGGCGGTTTAGAACTGATTCCAATGACCTTCGGATAAGAATGAAGTTTCGCCGCCTCAATTTTTTGAAGCGAATCGCTCGGCAGCACAATCCCGTTTTTGTCAATCGGCAGGAATTGCTGCGGTGCTATCTCGACCAAAGCAGCCGGCGTGCGATAAGTCAATTTAACATCCGCTCCGCTTGGAAAGCGCAGGACAACACTTTCCACCGATTCAACCCAAGGGTTGGCAGCAAACGCCTCCGACAATTTTTTCGGCAACTCTTTCTCAAACGACAAATCCTTATCGAACAGCAAACTGCTGTTTTCCAAACCGGAACTGTTCAAAACAATTTCAACGAAATTTTCCGGCATCCATTCCGGCAGAGACGGAACCGATATGTTTTCGTGTTTCAGCAGAAACTTCTTTTCATTTTTCAGACGTTCTTTGCTGACGTTCCATGCACTGACTCCGGCAGCGATGAATACCGCTAGAACAAGTAATGTCAGAAAGATATTTCTTTTCATTTATCAAATACAGATATATCGAATACCGATTTACCGAACTGTTGTCAGCAACTCGGCGTAACGATTTGCATTTTCTGCATCGCCGAGTTCTTCGTACATTTTCGACAGATTCGTATAAGGAATCAGAAATTCCGAAGGTTCAGCATTTCCGATTTTCACTGCCCGCTCAATCTGTTTTAAGCCGCGCTCTGTCAGCCGAACCGCTTCTTCACGTTGACCGGTTTCCCAGTAAGAAACGCCCATACTGACAAGCGTTCCGCCGAGCCGACCAAGTTCTTCGGGATTAATTTTCGGCAGCAGTTTTTCAAAGACCGGTTTCGCTTTGCTGAACCATTCTATAGCCGCCCGATGATTTTTATTGCCGATGGCGTGAATCGCTCCAAGCCGAAAGTACAAGCGTCCGAGCAGATACTGGTCAACTTCGCTGCGTCTTCCTTCAATACCGGCTTCCATATATTCCGCAGCGAATTCACCGTACTTCAATGCCTGTACATATTGTTTGCGAAGTTGACAAATCTGCACACCGTCGTACATAGAAAGCGCAATTTCCCATTTAAGTTTTCTGAGCAGCAGCGGGTCTTTTGTTGTCTGCAACAGCAATTCACCGGTATTGAGTACTTGTTCGATAAACGGTTTGACATCTGCGGTCTCCGTAAATCCAACTTGACACGCCAACTCACTAACCGCCAACTTAAACGGATATTCTCGTGAAAACCGCGGCAGTGCAAGCATCTCTGGATCGTTAGCGTATTCCTTTGCCTGCGCAAGCCATTTCTTTATGGAAATCTCTTTTTCGTCCCATTGGCCCCAGGCAACATCGCGGGCTGCACCGAGATGAGCGTCAAAAAGAACATCCTTTGCCTGCTGCCGGGTTGCGGGGTTGCGATGTTCCGTCAAAGGAGATGCTATGCGTATTGCTTCGGAATGACATTCAATCGCAATTTCATAATCGGGATTCAAACACAGCCGGTATAAATCGCCGAGCATACAAAAGGCGCGGGCTTTTTCGTGCTGACTTCGTTCACACAGAACAAGCGTCTCTTCGAGATAAATCTTCGCCTCTTCAAAGCGGTTCATTCTCATCATGATTTGCGTCAATGTTAAATGAAACGCCGGTTTCCGTTCATCAAGCCGAATTGCTGCGCTGCACTGTATCATTGCCGCCTCGGTTTGTCCTTCCAGCAGTAGAATTTGTGCAAGGAGATGATGCGCCTTGGCATCTTTCGGATTGAGCCGCAAAGCGTTCAGTAAATCGCTTCGGGCATCCGTCGGATGAGTATTGACCGTTGCCTCCGCCCTTAAAACAAAAGGTTCCGAAGTAATAGGTTCTATCGCTATCTGATGGACAAGATGTACTTTATTCGCAGAGTCCGAGAACAAAAACATCACGCCTTTTTCGGGAAACACTTCGCCGATAATTGTTCCGCTCTCATCGGGGATTAAAACCGGCTTCGATGTTAACAGTTCGCTTTTGAGAACATCGCGCACCTGTTTTTCAGGAAATGGTTCGTCAAGACGAATGACGATGGAAGAAACTTCCCCGTCCTTATAAAACACCTCAATATGATTGAGAATTTCAGTCGAATAAAAGTGAGCGATTTGGTCGCCGACCCTTGATTTTGACAGCGGTTCGCCCCAGCCGTCTAATACTTCTTCCTGCGTTGTTACACCCGGTATAACATTGAGAAATGAAGCTGTACCGACACCGGAACGAATTTGTGCGGCAGCGAAGTCCTTTTCAGTATAACCGGCTAATACAGTACTGATTTCCGGCTCATATTTTGGAATAGAAGACGGAATCTGCGGCACTTTCGCGGTATTATTTTCGTCATGTTTTACCTCCGCTGTTCTGATTTCGCTTTTCGCTGTCTTGAGCGGCTGCGGTGCCTCTTCAAAACGGCGAGGCAGCGGACTCGGCTGATTCTTCTTCACGATTTTTACCGGCGAACCATCGGGCAGCACCAGCGGTGAATCAGTCGACGGAATATGCGGAGTATAAGACGGAGTTAATCCGTTCTTCGGAGCAGCATCTTTGTCGTCTTGATATTCTATGAGACGGACTTTCTTCGGCGGTGAAGAATCCTGCGCAAGAACAGCGGGCGCAATTCCTCCGGCAACTGTTGAAAGGAAAAACAGAAACGCTATAATCACGTTTTGTTTCGGCAGTAATTTCAACTGTAATTTCGGTTGTAATTTCGATGGCGGCATAAATTTTTCTCCGTACCAACTCCGTTTATGAGACGGAAAACGGGTTTTCACGGGAATGGTATGAATTCTACAAAAACGTGTCAAGGGTAATTTCAATGAAAAATCTATTGTATTTCGTTCCATTGTTTCTTGTTTCATTTCTTTCATTCATTTCGTTTGGCAGCGGGCAGGACTTCCCGAAGCCAACCGCCGAAATGCTTGAGCAGGTCTCACGACTCAAAGCGAAGGGTTTCACGCTCATCGATTATCACATTCATCTGCGCGGCGGAATGACTGCCGAGAAAGCGTTTGATTGGGAAAAGAAAACCGGTGTCGTCAGCGGCGTTCTTGAAAATCACGGAAGAGCGTGGACTCTCTCCGATAACGAAAAACTGGCGGCGTTCATCAAAGATGCCCGCCGTTTTCCGGTTCTCGTCGGAATTCAAGTCAACGACCGCGATTGGTACAAAACCATCACG
>WRCR01000110.1 GCA_009783865.1 Planctomycetaceae bacterium
ACGAATTCCTGTTTCGTTTGAATCTGTCCGGTCTTCATAATGTCAAAAGCCCCGTCTTTGATTCCGTCTTCAATTGCCTTGCCGTCCGAGCGTATCCATTGGTCGAGGTTCTTACCATCGAACAGCACAAGGGCATCGGAAGGCGGCATTGTACCAAGGTCGCCTCTGCCCGGTTCGACGAGCGGCGGCTGCGGTCGGGCTTTGTCGTGAACCCGCCATGCAGAGCCGGGAATCAGCGGCGTATCCGTGTATCCGGGTTCATCAGCAAAAGCAAGTACCGTCACAAGAAGTATTATTCCCAGTCCCAAAGCAGTTATTGTTGTCCGCATTTTTGTTCTCCAAAGGTGTAATGTGAAACCGCCAACGAACGGCATTATACGTCAATGCAGAAGTAATTGCAATAGGCGCATTTGCAACCTTTAGCGGGGACCAAAGTCCCCGCTAAAGGTTGCAATCTATTTACCTGCGGAAATTCTAACACATCCGCAACTGTCGGCAAGAGCAAAAAGTGCCACTGCGAATATCTAGCGGCGGGAACAGAGCCGCAACCGTGAGATTACTGCTTAACCACAACACGGTTGAAATATGAACCGGTGTCGGCAACATCAAACATCGGACGGCAAGGATTGCAAACCTTCGTCAAGGCACCGCCGCGGAAATAATACACAAGACCGAAGGAAACATCCCACGATTCTTGCCGCCTGCCGCCGTTATAAGGATTGTTTAATCCGCCGACAAACCCTTCGTTGTTGTAGCGCGCTCCTTTCGGTATCATCAGGCGGAAACCGCCTTTTATCGCAAGCGAGTCACACAACGGGAATTCTCCCGCACCGGAAAGCACAAACGCCCCATGTTCCGTCGCGCCGATTCTTCCTTCAACCACGCCGCCGCTAAATGTATGATGCCGGACGAACAGTTGATAAGAATTGTCCGAAAAAATTGAATACGGAACATCAATCGTTCCGCGAAAACCATTTTCACGCAATCTAATGTATTCATTGCTGCTGTTATTTAATCCGAAACTTCCCTGAAAACCATACTCGGTATTGCTGAAAGTCCTGATGGATAATTCGACGCGTGCCTGAAATAATTCCAGTTTTTCATAAAAGTCATCGTGATAAAAGTCGAACACCGCTCCGCCCTGATAAGAACTGCATAGATCCCGATAGAACAAACCGGCGGTGCCAAAGTATTGGCTTCTGGAGCGTTTATCGGTTTTCTCGTACTCCTGATTGCCTCTTATGTTGGATTGCGCCGCCCGAAAACCTAACTGCGCCGAAACACAGTGAGCGACACTGACCGGTACCGACCAGTTAAATCCTTCGTCAAAACCGAAGTTGCCGGTATTGTACGCATCCATTTCGCTTTTGAACCCTCTTGTACCGGCAAAGAGCGTGAAGTTGTCAAGCCAGCCGGTTCCGAAAGGATATACTATAGGTTCGCCCATATATCCGCCAGCGAGAGCAGGATTACCGCCGAATAGTCCGCCAGTGTCCGAATTGACAATGTACTCCCCCTCGTAATAGACATTGCCCGCAGGGGTTCTTGCCGGCAACGGAGAAACAGCAGCACCAGTCTCAACGCTTTTCCTAACAGAATCGGCAACGGATTTTTTTATCGGCTTCGGCACGCTATCGGCGGCGGAAGCATCCTCTTCAAGGAATCGGGAAGGCAAAATCGTTTCCTGCGGCTCTAAAGTACTGCTGAATTGAACAGGTTTTATAGTGCGTTTTTTGGGTTGCGGCGGAAGCATCGGCAGCGATTCGGAACGCGCAGCAATGCGCCGGGGAAGTCCTTCGGGTTCATCGTCAACGGTGTCGAGTTCTTCGATGTATTTGAGGCGGACTGGCGCAGTCGGATTGAGTTGCGGTGCCCAATCGTCATCGGCAAAAACAGAATTTTCGGGTACAAAAGCGGTCAAAATTCCTACTGAAATTGCCGCCAAAATAACTGTAAAAACAATACTGTGAAGGGTATAAATGGTTTTCTTGATTTTCATCGAACCGCTCCGTAATCTTTCCTGAAGGGGAATTCAGTTGCCCTTATATGGGGCTTCCTTGCCTTAATCGGCTGAAAACTGTCAATTCTTTCGGAATAATCGGAAAATTTTATAAAATCGGTAAAGTTTTGCTATATTGCCAGATTAGAAATCCTTGCTAATAGAGTGAAAAAAAGCGGGGGAAATCACTTCCCCAGTAATGCCGGATTTATCTGAATCGGCGATGGCGTAAAGTCCGCCGCAACAACACCATCAAGTGTGCGAAGACGAATCATCAAATAGAACGGCATTAAATCGTCTTGCGAAAGATACCACCAATACTCACCGCTGTTTTTCAAATTGGTAGTCAACGGCAACCATGGTCCTTGCGAGGTTTTTCCCCGCAAAACATCGACCATTATTCCCCTTGCGGCATCGCCCCAAACCTCCTCGCCGCGATTCCATTTAACCGTTATCTGCGGCTGCGCTCCCGACGTGTTTAACGAAATACCGGTAATTTTTCCCGACTGAGCGGCAACTGCTTGCGCAGTTGCGCTCTGATTTGACGTTGCTTGCGCAACATTGCTCTGTTCTGGCATTGCTTGCGCAACGCTGCTCTGATTCTCCTGTTTTACCTCAATAAGTGGAGTAATCCTCTCCTCGTTTAGTTTGCCGCCGTAAAATTGATTCAACCGCGAAAACAGTTCCTCTACCGGAACACTTTCGTTCTTGTTCTTCTTAAGAACACGCTCGTCCGGCTTAAAAACTTCACCGGCGGCATTTGCCAACAGCGGCATCTGCGGATACTTTTTAGATAAACCAACAGGTTCCTTCACGGATTTCGCAACCTGCGGCGATGTTTCCGCCTCTTTCGCTTCTGGCGTTTGAGCCGCCTTGCTTTTCACGTCTTCAAGCCGCAGCGGCTTCGGCGGCGACACTGGCGAACCATACTCCGGCATATCCCGCTTCAATAACGCTGTTTCCTCCGTTGACACACTCCCAACCGCTTCACTAACTGCAATACTTGCCGGTTTGTCCGGCGAAGGAACAGCCGTCGATATTTTTTCCGGTTTATCCGGCGGCACAGTCGCTGGCTCTCTGCTATCCGACGACATAGTCGTCTCTTTTTGAACAATAACCCGCAGTTGCGGACCAGCCGAGGATTGTTTCACTGCCCCTGAAAGCGTTATAGTCCGAAACGAAAACCAATACTCGCCTTCATTCTCCGCTGTAAATTGAAACTTTTTTGCCGCTATACCGGTTTTACCTGCGGAAAACCACTTTTTTCCTTGGTCGGTAGAAACGAACAATTCCACTTCATTCGTCGGGTCAGCAGAATTGCCCGGCAGGATTTCAAACGGAATCGCAAAAGTCCTGAACGTTGTAAATATCGGCTCCGGCAGCGCACCATAGCGGCTCTGCGGCGGTGCAGCACTAACCGCTATCGAAAACAGGAACAAAATTGTTAAAAAGAGAATCCGGTACATCAACGGTGTACATCATATTTTCCGGGCAGTTTCTGCAACTTAAGAAAAAAAAGAAGGAGAATACGAAAAATACCGATTTTAGCGGGTCAATTCCTGCATGATACACTTCGCCAACTTATCAGATGCCGCTTCTGTCTTGCGTCGCAATAAATACAAATCCGAAATTAACGCCGGACGTTTGAAAAACGCACCGGCAAGCGAACCCGCCAAGCGAACTTTGCCGATGCCAGCCGCCTTCGAAATCCGCTGAACGTCCTTCGGAAATTCCTCATCAACGGCATCTAAGATAATTCTAACCGACAGAAATGGTACATTCCGTTCCAAGCAAACCGCCGCAGCCGCAAAGGTCTCCATATCAACGAGTTCCGCACCGGTCTTTCTGTACAATTCCCGTTTTGCGGACGGGGACATCACCGCCGAATTTACCGTCAACAGCGTCAATTTATTTTCCGCCGTCTCATTTTCCGGTAAGTACTGCGGAAAAGCATTGGTCAAATCGATAATTCGGCTTGAATCTTCGGAAATAACTGCTTCGGGGAAACAAACCGTCAGCGGTTTCAAACGTTTGCTCAATCCGCCGCTGTATCCTGCCGAGATGATTTTTAGCGGCTTGAACGCATCGATGAGCAATTCTGCCGCCTTTGCTGCATTTTCCTGACCAACACCGGAAATCACGGAAACGGCGTTGAATTTCCCCCATTGCCCCGCTGTGAATTTGCGGTTTGCCGCTTTGATAATTCTGCGGGAACGGAAAAAATCCGTTATTCCGACGGCTTCCATCGGCATTGCAAACACGAAACCGGCATCAACGGCTTTTTCTTCTTTTTTCTGCGGTGTTTCAGCGTGTTCACAGGTTAATTGCGGTACAGATTGTTTTTCACTGTGTTCTTCACCATCCGCCGCAGATTTTGGCGAGATACTGTTAATAACTTCCTTTTTGACAGATTGGGTAATCTGGGAAAGAATATACTGGAAGATGAACCGCTGAATTGACACCCGATTTTGATAAAATACGCAAAGTTTAATGATTTTACTAATTATTCCGGTTATTCCGTGCCGATATAAACGATAAACGGTTTGAAATTGTTTGCGTCCTTTGCTAAGTACGCAAAGAAAAGACAATTAAATTCCGTTTGTAGTACAAAACCGGAAATCCCCTTGAATTATTGTACAGCAATGGGCAGAACATTTCAACAATACAGATTTCAATTACACAGATTTCAACTACGCAGTATTTTATTTACCGCAATTTGTTTTTGTTTAGTTGTCCTCACGACGGGCTGCTCGCACAGTAAGACGAACCGCGGACATCTTTTTCGCTGTGATTGGGCTTTCGAGTACAACCGGACTCCCTGGATTGGCTGTCCGCCGGATACTGGTTGCGAAGACGAAAGGGGCTGTCAATACGGAAAGGATACCAGCAAGGGATTTCGACGGCACTGCGGAATGTCGCCGAACTGCACCGCAAAAGTTCCCTGCTGTAAAACACTCGGCTGCGGTATGTGGATAGACCCCGCAAATCCGAATTCATTTACAGCGTTGACTGTTCCGAAAGCGTGCGGACTAACTCCGTTTTGCAGTCCGATGAAACCTTGCGGTTTAACTCCGATGTGCGGTAAGACACCTGCGCCGAATCCACAAATGATTGCCGTGGACGGAATGGGTATCAATGGCATGCCGCTTGGAATGCAAAATCCGCAGTTTAATCAAGTGCTGCCGCCATCCATTGTTCCTAACACGGGAACTCCGGTTATTCCGCCGAATGGTTCGCCGCAGCAGAACGGTACACCGCCGAAACCCACGCTTGCGGGACCTTCCGGTACACTGATTTCAATGGGAATAGTCCCCGGTGTTTCGACTATCACGTCCGGCGGCTTGGTTGCGGCGGTCGGTGTCAAAACACCAGCCGGTATGATGACTCCTGTCGGAGTGCAAATGCCTAACGGGGCATTTAATAATACCGCCGTTCTCCGTGCCTGCGGTTTAACTCCAAATTGTAATGCCGCTCGTCCTTGCGGTGCAACGCCGAATTGCGGCGGACTTGTCACGCTTGCGTCGGTTTCAAATAATGCTGTTTCGCTTGCATCGGCGTTGAGTTCTGCCGGTGCGCAAGGCGGTATTATAAACGCTGGCGGCGGAATGGTACCCGTCGGCGGAAACATCAACGGCACACTGGTAAATCCGATTTCCGGTCAGCCGCACTACGGTCTTTCGATGAACGGAATACCGCAAGTCGGTTATCCGCCGATTGGATACACGCCGTCCGGTTATTCACCGAAATATCCCCGATTTGACGGATTAGGAATCGGAATGTCGCCGGAACAATACGCTCAAATGCTCCAGATGAACGAAGAGGCGGAAGAACCCGAACCGCAGGCAGAGTCGCCGGTTACAAAATCGCAGATGCCGGTGCCGCGTTTTCATCCCGTGCCGTCAAAACCCGCTTTCCAAAGAAGCGAAGGAATACCGGTGGGTAGGAAGACGGCAGACGCCAGACGGCAGACGGCAGAAATAATAGACGGAAACGAAGGCAGTCGCATCACCGAAGAGGAATTGAAGCGGGCGTATCTCGAAGGAATGGCTGCTGCTATGGAAGAAGTCGAAAACGAATTAGCCGCAGTTGAAGAAAAACGGGAACAGAAACGGGAAACCGCTCAAATGCAGGCGAAAGTCCTGAATCAAGCGCGGGAATTGCAGGAAAGAATTGCTGCGCAAAATACGGTACGAGTTCCTGTGCAGGTTCCTGTGCAAATTCCCGCTCCGGTATTAGCAAATAAAAGTTCTGTACGAAGTACCGTTCAAACGGCATCGGCGGCGGTTGAGAAAAAGCAGGACGAGAACATGTTGACATCCGCGGCAAACTATGTCGGTTCTGCGACTAATTTTGTCGGCGGGAAAATCAAGGACGGTATCGGCAATATCCCGTCTTTCGGTAAAAAGAATACGCCGGCTAACGATGAGAAAATACTGCAACTGAAGGATGCGCAGCAGAAGATTTTGCAGCAGCAGACGGTATTGCAGAGACAGCCGCCGAAACCGCTGACGATTTCAAGAACGGCGGCGCAAATACGGGACGAAAATGAAATTTCGCAAGCGGGTTATACCGAGCCGTAAGATTATATCGGTTGTTTCGGTTAGGTATAACACATAATCTAACAAATCTGCGGAAAATACAAAAATTTTTCCTTCTGCGTTGATTCTATAGGTAATAATCGTTTGAGGATGAAAGACGACCTGCCAGTTGTCTTTATATCCGCTTGCGAGTCAGCCGTTTTTGCTCTTTTCGCACGTGAAAGGACCGGACGACCGCTTATTTTGCATCAATCGTACCGCCTGGACGCATCATTGTCGGAGATTTCGATTGGAAGGAAATCACCCGCAAAAGTTGTGCAGTTCCCCTTTATCGGTACTAAGATGAAAAGAAAGGATATTGCCAATGTCTGGAGTGAATGGTCTTTATGTTGCCTCTAATCCGACAGCGTTGAGCGCGCAGTTCAACCTCGTGCGGAATATGGGCGAATTAGCAAACACGCTGACCCGGTTGAGTACCGGTCTGCGTATCAACAGTGCAAAGGATGACCCTGCCGGTTTGATTGCAAGTGAATTGCTCAAAGCGGATATTGCCGGTACTGCACAGGCAATTACGAACATCCAACGCGGAAACAGTATGCTCTCAACTGCCGACTCGGCAATGGGAAACATCAACTCGCTGCTCACCGATATTAAAGCGTTGGTAGTCGGTGCCGCAAATACCGGTGCGATGAACGCCGACCAAATTAACGCAAACCAGTTGCAGGTTAATGCAACGCTGGAAGCCATCGACCAAATCGCTACCTCCACAACTTACGGCGGACAAAAGATTTTGGACGGTTCAATGGACTTTACTACGAATGCAAATTTAACAGGCGGATTGAGCGATGTAACGGTAACATCGGCAAACTTCGGCACAGGAAATTCTATCGGTGTAAATATCAACGTATATCAAGCGGCAAATCGCGGTGCTCTTATCTACAACGGAACAGGCGTAAATCAGCGTACTACACTCGATATTACCGGAAGCGTCGGCACCAAATCGATTACGGTCGGTACCAACGGACAGTTCACCTCGAATCAGCAGATTGCTGATGCGATTAACACCGTTGCTGACTCCACCGGTGTTTCGGCATTCGTTGAAGGTAAGGCGGCACGCGGAAGTGTTGTCCTCTCCAGCACCGGTGCTAACAACGACATCGTTATCACCGCTACAGAAGAAGGACTCGATGCCGGTAATTACTCGTTCCGCATCACACAAGGTGTCGGCGATAATTCCGCCCGCATCGTTAAAGAAGCCGTTAACGGACAGCAGGGTGTCGTTGAAATCTCGCTCAAAACTTCGTACGAGCAGAACTTCGCCAACGTTGCCGGCTTGTTTGATGTCAACGTCAATACCGGTGAAATAGGGGCAGCCCGTTCAATTTCGTTCACACGCGGTAATGCGAATTCTGCCGTCTTTCATGAAAATGCTTCTGACGCGAAGGGAAATTTCGGTAATATGTCAATTTCCGGCTCTGTTACCGGTACCGGACATAATTCCGACCTTAATGGCTGGACGGTTAAAGTTGATAATTCAAAGGCAACTGCTCCCGCAAATACGGTGGCAGATATTAACACCAAAACACTGTATATTAATACAGCGTCAACAACTGCACATGTACAAGACGGACTCGGCATCGCTCTTGGAAATACGATTGGTGGAGCACTCCCCCCGGTTGTTACACTTAACATAATTGGTAACAATCAGGCGGTAGGTGCATATGTATCGGGCTCATCTTTCGTGAACGGTGACACATTTGTTCTCGGCGGCGGTGCCGATGCCGGTGAAATCACCGTTACCTACAAAGAAGGTGCGACTGCCGGCGATATTCAGAAGTTGCTCAATAATATCGAAGGCGTAACCGCCTCGCTGAAAACCGGTGTCTCCGGCAGTCAGTTGATTCCGGTTCTGCCCACAGGTCAGACATACATGACCAAAGCGGCTGGTGCTGCAACGGCAAGCAAATACGCTTCGTCCGTTAGTGCTTCCGAAGTAGTTGCTCTTATCAACAGTCAGTTGGGCGACAAGTTCAATGCGCAGATGATGACCGGTGACAACGGTTCTGGTAAAGTCAATTTTATGGACGCTTACGCATTGCACGGCGACTTTAATTTTGACAATATGCTGCGGTTCAGCGGTATGGATAACGGTCCCGTTGTCCGTCTGACTAACCTCGACAGCAATGGTCAGAAGGTTGCCAACCAAGCGTTGAGCGTAGAAATCAAACACCCGTCTGCTACAGACATCAAAGCCGGAATCCATACCCCCATCCTGGAAATCCACCTTGCCACTGATGCTGCCGGAAACAGTATTACTACTGCACAAGATATTGCGAAGTTGTTCGACTCGCTCTCCGCTGCACAAACCCTTGGTGTTTCTGCCGAAGTGGTTGCGCCGCCCGGAGTTGACATCAACGGACGCATCTGGACTACGGACTCCTGCGGCAATGCGCAAGTAATCGAGAGTTGCGGTTCGATGTGGGGGCTTGGCATCGTCCAGCCGACAAGCGGACAAGGGGTCTGCGGTGCGATTGAAGGCGACATCGCTCTGCTTGGTTCCAATCAGTCCATTGCTGATGACTTTGCCGTTGCAAGAATTGCCAGCGGCAATGCTATTACACCTCAAAATGCTCTCACCGATGACGGTGATGCCATTGAGATTGAAAATTCTTCCGCTCTGAACGGTGTAACATTTAAGTTCACAACCGATGAGACCAAGGAAGGATTTGTCGTGAACGGGGAAGGCGAAACCGCGACCGGTACGCTGACAATTTATGTTTCCCCATCATTGGCTGGCGGCGGTGCCGATGTTATGCAGAAGATTATCGCCGGTGCTATTGCTGCAAACTGGGAAAGCATTAGAGGATATACCGGCGCGACCGGTGAGCCGATTACTTTTGATAAAATTACAGTCGGCGGAGATGTTGCAAATGTTAATACTGCACTTTCTACCGCTGTCGGCAACACAGACGGCTATACAATTCCGAAAACGACCAGCGGTGAGAATACCGGTGCAGGTACTGCCGGTGTGGGTATCGATGACCCCGCTTTGATTATTAAGGCAAAGACGGCGGGAACCGATATGGCAGGAATTAAAATTCACTTCGTGAACGACCCATCCAAGGGGCTGGCTACATCAACAGCGTCAGATGTAGCGGAACCCGCGACCGGCGTTATACCTGATATATCGGTTGAATTCCAGACAAAGTCGGACGGCAGCCGTGAACTGATAGTATATGCAAATATCGAAGGCGGCGGCGCGCTTAACGCGGCTGACCTTGCGGCAGCATTGAATACCAATGCGGTCTTTAAGGATTTGTTCGTAGCATTGCCGACACTCGGCGGGGCAGCAGGTGATCCCGAGGCAGACCGTGATGCTAATACGGTTTTGTTTAACAGTGCCCATGCGATAGAACAAACCACTTACCAGACGGTTGGCGGCTACAAAGTTGTCAGCAAAAACGAAGCGGGAACAACCAGCAGCGGTTTGAATATGATAGGACAAAGCGACAGCAATGAACGCCTTATCATTGTAGCAACCGATGTCGGCAGCGAGAACTTCGCTAAGGTTACGGTCCGCGAAGGTTCATTTGACACCTATTCGCCGAATGGTTTCCGGGCTAATGAAGCCGTCGGCTCTGATGCGATTGCGACCGTCAACGGTTTGGCAGCAAGTGCGAGAGGTAATGTGATTTCGCTCAATACGGCACACCTTGCCTTGTCGGTTAATACGAATGGTATGGTCGGTTCAACCGGCTTTGACATAACCGGCGGCG
>WRCR01000111.1 GCA_009783865.1 Planctomycetaceae bacterium
ATATCGTCTTCGTCGGACATCCGCAACGGGGAACGCTCTACGCCGTGTACAGTTTTCTCGAAGACGCCGTCGGTGTGCGCTGGTGGACATCGACCGAATCGTTCATTCCGAAGAAGCCGACGCTTGAAATTCCGGTGCAGAATGTCGAATACGCTCCGAAACTGATTTACCGCTGGGCATATTACAAGGACGCTAATAGCAACGGCGTGTTCGCCAGTAGAATGAAATGCAACGGACAAACTATTTCGGCGGAGTACGGCGGCAATCACACCTTTCAGTATTTCGTCCATTCGTTTTTCCCGCTTATTCCGCCGGCGAAATACTTTGAAAAACATCCCGAATGGTACAGCGAAATCAATGGACAACGCAAACATGAACACACGCAACTCTGTTTAACGAATGACGAGATGCGTGCCGAGTTGACGAAAAACGCGCTTGAGTCCCTCCGTAAGAATCCGAAGGCGGGTTTCATCTCCATCAGTCAAAACGATTGGGCGGGTTATTGTACCTGTGCGAAATGCAAAGCAATCGACGACGAAGAAGGCAGTCACGCCGGTACGCTGATTCGTTTCGTCAACAAGGTTGCCGAAGACATCGAAAAGGAGTTTCCAAACGTTTGGGTAGAAACCTTAGCGTATCAATATACCCGCAAGCCGCCGAAGTTAGTCAAGCCGCGAAAGAATGTCGTGATTCGGCTCTGCACGATTGAATGTTCTTTCGTCCAGCCGCTCGGCACAGGCGACCAGAATAAAACAATGCGGGAAGATATGGAGGGCTGGAGTAAGATAGCGGACAATCTTTTCGTTTGGGATTACACGGTCAACTTTTCGGCGTATATGCTGCCGCATCCGAATCATCGGGTCTTGGCACCGAATGTTCGATTCTTTGTCGATAACAACACGATTGGTCTCTTCGAGCAAGGGGATTCCTACTGCTCGGCAGGCGACTTTGTGCGGCTGAAAAACTGGGTGCTGTCCAAGTTGATGTGGAATCCTTCGCTTGACGAAAACAAACTCTTCGATGAATTTTTGATGGGATACTATGGACCGGTGTTCGGTCCGGCAATCAAAAAGTACCTAAACGTCTTGCATGACCGGGCGGAGGAATCCGGCGTGTTTCTCCGCTGTTTTATGAATTCGACCAATGATTGGCTGGATTTTGATACTTGGTACAGAGCCGCGAACGTAGTAGATGATGAAGGTACTTGGGCAAAAACCAGTGCCTTGATGGATGATACTGATATGTTTTCCGAAGAATTTAAGACGATTGCAGCGTATGTATCGAGGGTAAGCCGTGATGTGTTACCGCTGAACCTCGTCTTTTTGAAGGAATATAATACATTCCAACGAAAAGCGGATTTGTCCAAAATGGACGTTGAAGAAGGACTTTTCGATAATCCGCTAACCGCTCTAGATTATTTCTTTGACCTCTGCAAAGATGCCAACGTCCAAGCGTATCGGGAATACGACAAACCGGAACACTTTGCGGCGTTTGAAAAGGATATGTATGCGCGGTTCGGTCCGCCAGCCGCACCGCCGGAGTTCTGCAAGGATTTGCCGAAAAGTTCTTGGTACGAAGTGCAGAATCTCGAATTCAACTTGGGCAAACTCGGCGAATGGACGTTCTCGATTGAAGACGAAAAAGCGTCAAACAAACGTGCCGTCAAGATGCCCGGCACTCATTACGAATGGGCAACGAGTTATACGTTTGATGGTTCCCTGCTTGATTTGACCCCCAGAGAGCCGCCGACTGCGTCGGCGGAAGCACCGGAATACCGGCTAAAGGCGGCGGTGCGCTGCGATGCCAAAGAAGGAGTAGAAGGCAAAGCGATGACCCTCGGCGTTTATGACCCGGAAAACAAGAAAGGAGTTGTTTCGAAAACACTTACCGTTGCAGAGATTGCCGGTTCGGAATACCGCTGGATTGACTTGGGTGTGCTTCCGCTGAAACCGAAACAATATGTTTGGTTTGCCCCGCCGAGACGTACCGGTGAAATCGATGCCGTGTATATCGACCGCATCGTTATCGTGCGGGAACGGTGAATAATGTCAACACACCCTAAAAACCTCATAAAATAAGGAACCCAATATGAAAAACTTTTTCGCTGTAATTGTTCTCTCGCTGATGTTCGTTTACCCGCTTCACTTGGCGGGGCAAGATAGCGGCATCGAAGCTCGAAATAAGAAAATCGACAGCCGCGCTGCTGAGATAGTCAAACAACTTCCGAAAACACCGCATTGCGTAGGTCGTCCGATTACAGACCGCGATGCTTGGAACACTATTGCCGCCCTTCCGACATTCAAAGACGTTGTGAAAGATGCCGAAAAGGTTGCCGCAACGCCGATACAGGAAGTACCGAAATCGCTGTATATGGACTTTTACGAAACCGGCAACCGGGACCGCTATCAAAGAGTTAATCGTCAGAAATATGTGCGTCTTCATCAACTTGTACTCGGTGAATGTATTGAAAACAAAGGACGTTTCATTGTTCCGCTGGAGGAAATGATTCGCTCGATTTGCGCCGACCCATCGTGGGTGTGGCCTGCCCATGACCGCAATGCCGAGATTTACAAGGGAACGGCGATGTATTCCGACCTGCGCTCAACGGATACCAGTGTCGAACTCGGTCTTGCCGTTTTGTGGCTTGGCAATAAACTTTCACCGGAAATTCGGAAATTGATTCTCGACAACGTGGAACGCCGAACCTTTGCGCCCTATGAAGCATACGTGAAGGAAGACAAGCAGAGTCGCGGTATGTGGTGGGTAAGAACGTCCAATAACTGGAACAGCGTATGTCACGCCGGAACAGTTGGGGCTGCGCTGACACTGCTTGATTCGCCGCAGCGGCGCGCTTGGTACATTGCTTCTGCCGAACATTTTATGGACGATTTTTTCAGAGGATTCACGCCGGACGGTTATTGCAGTGAAGGAATGGGCTATTGGAATTACGGCTTCGGAAACTTCGCCGACCTCGCCGAAATGGTTTATCAAGCGACAAACGGCAGCACCGACTTTTTCACAATGCCGAAAGTCAGGAATTGCGCTCTGTTCGGTCCCCGCATGGAAGTTGCGCCGAATCAATTTGCGGCGTTTGCCGACTGTTCCATAACGTCAAAACCTAACGAGGTTCTAACTGGTTTTCTCAGTAAGCGGCTTGGTCTCGGATTGACCGAATACGAGAAAGAACTGCCGAAAGCTGGCGCGCTCAAAGCAGTCGGCGTTTATGCTTTTCCAAACAGTGCGGCAGAGATTCCCGCTGCTCCGACTGCCGCCCCAATTCTGGGTGAACTCCGTACCGAGTTTCCCGATGCCGGAATTTTGATTTGCCGTCCCAAACCCGGCGACAAAAACCAGATGGCGTTTGTCTGCAAAGCCGGACATAATAACGAGCATCATAATCATAATGACGTAGGTTCTTTCACGGTGATGTACAACGGAAAGATGCCGATTCTCGACCCCGGCGGCGAAGTTTATACGCAAAGAACCTTCAGCAACAAGCGTTACGACAGCAAGTTGCTCAACTCGTTTGGGCATCCAGTGCCGATTATCAACGGGCAGTTGCAGAAAACCGGTCGCAATGCCGAAGGAAAGGTTATGGCTAAAGATTTTTCCGATGAGCGTGATACATTCAATCTTAACCTTGCTCCGGCATATCAACTCGAGGAACTGAAACAACTGGAACGTTTATTTATGTTCCATCGTATGTTTCCATCCTCTCCCGGTGCGCCTGGCACTGTAACAATCGTTGACTCCGTTAAACTGGAACCTGCCGGTACCTTTGAAACGGCTTTGGTAACTTACGAAACGTGGAAGGATGAAGGAGAAGACAAGAATAGCGGTACTCGTGATTTTAGTATCGGAGACCTTCGTGTTAAAATTCTTACAAAATCGAAAGACAAAACGGTGCCGCTGGAATTCAGTGCCGTTGAAATTGACGAAGACGCTTCGGCGAGGAAGAAACCGACGCGGCTCAGTTTCAAGATAGCGCAGCCGGTTACGGAAGCAGAAATACATATTACAGTTTTACCGGCGATACAGTCGCCGGCTCTCTGACGATTGATTACAACTGTATGAGTGCTTTGACCATTCTGCCGGGCTGGAGAGACCAGTGATTTCCAATCCGGCGGTTCTTTACTTCGATAAACACCTCGAATTCGTTGCCCGGTGTTACCCGCGGGTCGGCAAAAATTACCTTGCCCGGAAACTGTTCCGTTTGTCCGTTCACTGTCGGCATTAGTACCGTTACCGTCTTTCCGTCAACCATGTTCGGTGTGTAAGAGCGGGCATCCACCTTGCAGTCGGCACGCAACGTATCCAACTGAACGATTTCCAAGACGGGGTCGCCTTCCCGCAGCCATTCGCCTTCCGCTCTTTCGATTTTAACGACAACACCAGAAATCGGAGCGACCAATTGCCGCAGACCAATTCGCACGTCCATTCCTTCGACTTCTTTTTCCTGTGCGCGGAATTCTGCTTCCTTTTCAACACTTAATACATATCTTTGCAACTCCAGATTTGCCTTTGCCTGCGAGACCTCCAATTCTGCTCTTAGAAGTTCCATGGTGGTAATTGCCCCTTCGTGCCGCATGTTAGTTTCCTTGTAGATATTATACGAAGCCGTAGCAGTTTGCACTTGACGGGCAGCATACTCGACTTCAACCTGTTTTTCCTTTGCTGCTCTGGCAACGTCCAATTTCTTTTCTGCTATTTCCTTTTGAATACGAAGTTCGCGGTCATCCAATTTCACGAGAACTTGGTCTTTGAATACGTACATTCCTTCACGAATCGGAACAATAACCGGATTGCCGCTTGCGTCTTTGATGATGTTACCGGCGGTGTCCCGCTGTTCGGTTCGCAATTCCATTAACATTGCCTGGTAGTTTGCCGCAAGAATTGCGTTATTGTGCTTCGGAATTTTCAGTATTCCGTGTGTTTCAATCGAGCCGGTCGGATTGGGACGCAGCGGTTCGATGTCTGTGACACTCTTGATTTCGATAGTGTCGGCTGACAGAACATTCGGAGTGGCTGCAGGTACTGCTGGTGTTATTACCGCCGGTGCAGCCGGAGGAACATTGCCGGACGGAGTCAGCGGAGCGGACAACGGAATCGGAGAAAAAATAGTATCCGCCGGACTCGGCGGTACAACCGGATGTTCGTCCGCAAGAACGGAAAATAACAAAGCAAAAGAAATGAGTAAGTAATTCATACTGGTCTTCGATATTTTGATGGTGTCATAATACGGCGGTATCTACGCTTTCTACCTGATAATAAGATACCACACTTTTCTTTTTTTTGCAACGTCAAGATTCTGTTTGCTGAATGGGGGCAAAAAATTTTCGGTACAGGGCTTTATGTTAGGCGGTTGCTGCGGTCAGAAAAACTTACAGTCGGGCGTTTTTATTCCCCTTGTATTTCTCCGAAAATTAAATAAGATACGGAGAATTCGATTCAAAAAAAATTTCGTTTCCTGCGTTTTATGATTATTTTTTCTTGTTCCTGCGGACAAAAGTATCACCTGCCTAACCGAAATGCCGGTCGTGAAGTCCGCTGCAATCAATGCGGAAAAACACTGGTCGTGCCTAACAGTTCGGATGAAGCGGCAAACCCGTTTGAAACCGCGCCTGCAATTCCGACCGGCGGAGATGTCTCAAGCGAAGTGAAGAAACGTCCGGCATACAGCATCGGTGCGCTGTTTGCGACAGCAGTGATTGCGTTCATTCTCGGCAGCGGTTTCGGGTTCTTTTCAGGTATTATGAGCGGTACGTTTTTGGATACAGTTAAACCGAACATTACGAAGAATTCGCCAAGCGGTAATAACCCGGAAAAAACCGGCGGCGAAAAAAGTCCCGAAGATAGTCCCGTAGAAAACCCCGAAGAGAACTCCGTTGAAACGTCCGCCGAAAAGCCGGTTGATAAACCCGCTGACGATGTAGTGCAGATGCCGCCCGCCGCTGATACCGAATCGAAGACAGAGCCGAAAGACGGACAGAAAACTGAAGCAAAAACTGAAACGAAAACGAACAAGAAGAGAACTGCTCTTGATGATATCGAAAAGTCCTTATCGAAATAAGGGGCTTTTGTAAAAGCGGGAAACATAGTTTCCCGCCCGTTATGATGACGAAACTA
Source organism: Planctomycetaceae bacterium (assembly GCA_009783865.1). GTDB lineage: Bacteria > Planctomycetota > Planctomycetia > Pirellulales > Thermoguttaceae > WRKP01. The sequence continues at coordinate 6,127 of WRCR01000111.1, forward strand.
CAGCGTAATATTGTCGCCGCCGTTCTGGTTTGTGCAAGCGTCAAAACTTTTCCATCAGTTGCAGATTTTGATTGATTAAATGCCAATCGGCATTGTCTGCCAAACGTCTCGGTGCCGCCCAAGTTAATCTTTCGATTTCATAGCCGCCCCTGCATATCTGCTCTTGCGTCGGAAAATACGAATTATAGCCGTTGGTACATCCAAGCGGCAGCGTATGTCCGAATTTACTGTATGTCCGCAGCCGCAGGGACATCTCGCACGATGTTTCAAAAGGAACAGGTATAAAAACAATCGGTCCTACCTTCACAAGCGTTTGCCCATACGTGAAATAAGAATCCCCCGTTTCTCCCTTGGCATGCGCTTCAACAATTTTTTTCAGGATGTTGATGTTCCTCGCCGACCAGCGACCCGGCTTTGCGGCTTCCAGTTCCGCTAACTCCTTTTGGGCGACTTCAAGTGCCTTGATTGGAGCATGCGGCAATCGGACTTCACCGGTAACTACCGCCAATGTTTCATTCTGGTAAGCACCGATGCTCTTGTATGCACGAGAAGCATCAGCAGCGGCAATCTCGCCGACTTCCATTGCAAGTTCAATGTTGCCGGTACTTCTTCCGTTTGACAACCGTGGACCGACATCACCGAACAAACCGTTAAAAAACAGTGTCGGCGCGCCTGATTCTTTCTCAAGCCGGTCAGTCGGAACTCCCGACCAATCGCGGGAAACCTCGGTATTACTTCCGGCACCGGTACAATGCGCCGTGCAATGAAGAATGTTAGCAAGGGGCTTTCCGTCCGCGCTCTTGAAAGAAATGACGGTCATTGTCGAGTCATACGGTCCCCACGGATTTTGTCCCAATATCACTCTGTTGTCCGGCAAGAGTTGCCGCCGATTGACTCCCGCCCGTGTTTCCGTTGCTGCTGTACCAACGGTGACGGGTTTCATATCTTTGACAGATGCCTTTGCAGCCGCAATACATTTGGGAAACAAAATCTCGGTGCAATAATCGTTGTCTCTGTCACTATAAGCGGCATCACCGGAGTCCGAAGTAACCGGTCCCGAATGGGTATGCGAGACGGCAATTATTACATTCGCCGCTGGAACGCCTACGGCTTCTCCGCAAACAGTCCGCAATTTAGCGCAAAGTTCATTGCCGAGAAGACAGACGGTCACGCTCATCAGCACGACTTTGGTCTGCCCTTGTTCAAGTGCCAGCGCAGTAACCGTGAGGTCATCGTGAACCGACGTGCTGGGCTTATCCGAACTGTACCCCATGAACAATCCGCCGAGTTTCGGCGTGATAATTTCGCGGGCAACTCCTGCTTTTAACGGGTCGTCAGCATTAACTGATGTCGAAAACAGTAATGCCGATAACGAAAGGAAAAATAGTATTTGTTTCATATTATCAAGAATAGGTAAAAGCGTCAAAGGAAGGTTATAAATCAACGTTGTCTTGAAGCATCAAACGCCTGTTGAACGAGCGGAGCGGAATTCGCCGCAAGACGTTCAAGTTCGCCTCGCTTAAACCGGAAATTAAGGTAATAAAATTGTACCATATTCGGTTCATAGCCGCCTTCGTCGTATGCGGCATCGTGCGAGAGATAACCGTAGCAGCCGTTGGTATATCCCACGGCGAAACAATCAATCGGCGTATGTTTAGCCAATTCGGGATTCATCCATGAAAGTGTTTCAAACGGTCCGGTTACAAACGTTCTATCTCCCAGCACGACGGCGGCAATCTCCGCATCGAGAAAATCAGCACCTCCGTTATTACGGTATTGAGTTGCCCAGCGTTCCCATTTTTCACACGCTTCGGGTACCTTCGGATGGTCTCCTAGTTGTTTCCGCACGGATTCAACGAACTCGCTGATTTTCTTATCGTCGGGATAATCATACAGAATAGCGATACGGCGCGCGCACACAGCAAAATGGGGCTTCTGCGGTTCGGCTTTCTTCAACTGTTCGGCAACGGAATCGACGAGCAGTTTTCCCCAACTGTACATTTTTTCGTCATCAACGTACCATTCCGGTGTGTTGATATTGCCGCAGGCACCTTGAAAAACAAGTGCTTCCGTCTCTTTCGTGAAAGTATTTCGGATGGCATCGGCGGCAGCACCGGGCCACTCGGCAGCAATAACCCGACTCTTCGAAGCCAGCGAAACCGGATGCATGGTGTATCCGAGTATGACCGTCTTGAAAGTGCCGTCAGCCCGCTTGAATCCGACAGCAGGAACCCGCTTTTCAACATGTTTCGTGGGCTTACCGCGCCGTTCAACACCAAGTTCAACTTCACCGGTTGCCGAAACCATTGAACACGCTTCGATTGATGCTTTCGCATCTCTTGCGGCTTTCAACATTCCCGGTATCAAAATCGACTCGACGTATTCTTCGGCATACTTGCACCCTATATTTATCCGAACCGCAGTCGGCGCACTGTGAGTGTGTGTCACGGAAATGACAATCCGCCAAGGTTCGACACCGAACTCTTTAGCAAGAGCCGTTTTGACCCGCACATTGATTTCCTCGCCGATGGCACCCGAATCAACAACAATCCAGACAAGCGTTTCCGGCTTATTTTCAAGGTACACCGCTCTTGCGAACAATCGCGATTGGATTCCAATCGAAGGATGCTCCCGATGGAAAAACCCGAACATTTCGGTGCCGGGTTCACCTGTAACATCGGCTGATGCCGCTCCAACAAGAAGCGTTTCTGCTTCAGCAGCATTAACCGGAACCGATAACAACAAAACCGATGTCAGAAAGAAAAAAACTAGTTGTTTCATTGTATTGATTAGTGGTTAGTGTTTAGCGATTTCAGCGGCGTTCTTTTGGATTCGCCGGATGGCATCGGCGATGATTTCCATGTTTTCTTTGGGACCAATCAACACGTTCTGCGAGAACCAGACGGCGTTCTCACTGAGGTTGTGATGGTTCGGCAGCGCACCAACGCGTTCTTCCCACTTGTCAAGAAACGCTTTCGGATACACACGTTTTCCGGCATGAGTATCGTAGGTTCTGCGGACGAACTCTATCCAGTTTCCGTGACCGTATCCGCCTCCGCCCGGTATGTTTTCTGCACGGAGTGCCTTGAAAAACAAGCCGCGGTTGAGACCGAATGTTTCCGGTTCAATGCGATACATGTAAAGATGCCAGGCGTTCACAGCACCGTCATAAATCTTTGCGGGAAAGACACCGGGAATCTCGGAAAGCAACTTGTTCAGGTAAAGCCCATTGTCGTTGCGAATTTTCTGATATTTCTCGATGTGCTTCAACTGGGCGCAAAGAACAGCCCCTTGAAATTCGGTCATACGATGGTTGAGACCCCGCACGAGACCATTGGTATAATCGTTGGCACCCGACTTGCGTCCGATACAATTATAGTGACTCCGGTAAATTCTATCGGCAAGGATTTCATCGTTGGTGAGAACGGCACCGCCTTCACCGCTGGGAAGATTTTTCGAAACCTGAAAACTGAAACAGCCGGCTTTGCCGACCGCACCGAGTTTCTTGCCTTTCCATTCTCCGAGATGACCTTGACAGGCATCTTCAAAGACGGGAATGTTGCGCTTTTTACCGACTGCCAGAAAGCCGTCCATATTCGCCGGATTGCCGCCAATGTGAACGGGAAGCAGACAGCGGGTGTTTTCCGTACAAGCGGCATCGGCAAGTTTGGCATCAACTTGGAACGAATCAATATCGACATCGGCAAAAACGGGAAGAGCAAAATGTCCGATTATCGAATTGATAGTCGCAATGAAGGTGTACGGTGAGGTAATAACTTCATCGCCGGGACCGAGGTCAAGGGCGGCAAGTGCCGATACCAACGCCGATGTTCCGCTGCTGGTTGCAATGCAGAATTTGGCACCGCACATTTTGGCGTATTCGTCCTCAAATTTGGGGACTAAACTTCCTGTGTGAGAGCGAAACCATCTGCCTGTTTTGAGAACGTTGAGAAGGGACTCTTCTTCCTCGCCTTGCAGGACGGGCCAACTGGAGTAGGAGAGTTTGTTCATCGGGGTGCCGCCGAGCACGGCGGGTTTGTCATCGGCGGAGGCACCGGAGCCGACGAGAACCATTGGAACCGCTGCGGCTGCAATACCGAATTGTGAAGTCGTTGAAAGGAAATCACGTCTTGAAAATCGTTCAGTCATAAAAAGCCCTTTTAGTTTGAG
>WRCR01000112.1 GCA_009783865.1 Planctomycetaceae bacterium
ACATTTCCTTACCAAACGACTTGTGTGTCTTAATAAAATTAACATAATCTTTGAATAAGACGGAGTTATAAAAATATATATCTCTGCTTTTTTCTTCCCGCAGATTGAAGAATTGCTTCGCAATATCTGTTTCAAGACGCGCCATATTTTTGACTTGACACGTGAAAAGATAGGCATAGACGTTGTCCTTGGACTTACCTGTCATGCTGTTATATTCTTTGAGCCGCTGGTCAAGGTCGTTTGTCTTTCCGATTTTGCATTTGGAAGGTTCCAACGAGGATTGCACAATGTAAATGTACTGATTTTCCCGTTCTGATTTGTTCTTTGCCATATAGCCCCTTTTTAATTTCCGACAGTTGTAATTCTAGCAGTTTTTTGTGTGTATGTAAATCGTCAGATGCTAAATACCGGCGGACTTAGAGTCCGCCGCTGAACCCTTGCCTTTTTTTTCCGGCATGCTAAAATTGTACGTATTATGACAAAGAAACCAAAACGATACAAAGTGTGTGCCTTCGGCGAAATCCTTTGGGATATGCTGCCGGAAGGAAAAAAACTCGGCGGCGCACCCGCAAACTTTGCGTATCACTGCAACGCATTGGAACAGAAAGTCCGTCTTGTTTCGGCGGTCGGCTTCGACGAACTTGGTACTGAAATAATCGAAGCATTTGTTTCGCAAGGACTGAAGGCAACTTTTATCGGATACGACGCAATATCTCCGACCGGTATAGTCGATGTCGGGGTGTCGGAAGACGGTTTGCCTTCCTATACTATCAGAGAAAATTCCGCTTGGGATTACGTAGAACTGCTGCCCGGTATTATGCCGTGGGCGGGAACTGTCGATGCAATATATTTCGGCTCATTGGCAATGCGCTCCGAACATAACCGGCATACCTTGCAAAGGTTGTTCAAACTCATTCCGCTGGCAGCCCTCCGGGTGCTTGATTTGAATCTGCGAGAACCGTTTTGTCAGCCCGAAGTGTTGGAATTCGTCTTTCCGCTTGCAAATGTACTCAAGTTGAACGACGAAGAATTAGAACGGGTAGTCCAACTTTTAGGCATCAAGAAGAGGACTATAGAATCGAGAATTGCCGCCTTGCAGGAAAAATTCGGATACAAGTTGGTCATCGTAACCTGCGGTGCTGAAGGAAGTTATTTATCTGACGGAAATACCTGCTGTTATACACCGGCACAAAAAGTTAAAATCAAAGATACGGTCGGAGCGGGTGATGCGTACATCGCTTCCGCTGTTATAAATTTTTTAGCCGGCAGACCACTGAAAGAAATCGGCGAAGCCGCCAGCCGGATTGCGGCTTATGTTTGTACACAATCCGGCGGAACACCGGTTATACCGCCCGATTTTATTCAATAATTTTACATACAATTATAACGCTTCGTTATTTTTTATGGCTGATTTTTCTTACGACGAACTTGTACAGAAGTGCTTGGATATCGGCATACTGACGCAAGAACAAGTGAATGATATTTGGCGGGAATGCGGCAGCAAATCCGTTGACTGCGAATTGTTTCTGCAAATCGCTCTCCGGCGCGGCTATCTGACGAATTACCAAGTCGACCGCATCAATGAAGGCGAAGGCAAAGGATTCTTTTTCGGCAATTACAAGGTGTTGTATCACGTCGGCGCAGGTACTTTCGCAAGAGTGTTCCGCACCGTTCATCGTGTTACCGGAAGTGTTGCCGCCGTGAAGGTCTTGCGGGCAAGATTCAGCGACAGACCAGAAGTCGTCAATCACTTCTTGAACGAAGCAAAACTGGTTTCAACCTTAAAACACCCAAACATTGTGCCGGTTTATGGTGCGGAATCAAAAGGGTTTCTGCATTACATGGCAATGGAGTTTGTCGAAGGACAAACACTGCGCGAGTTCGTGAAAATCCGCAGAACTATTGACCCGAAAACAGTCATCCAAATCGGAATCGATGTTTGCAGCGCACTTGACTATGCACTCAAAACACAAAAGTTACCGCACCGTGATTTGAAATTGTCAAACGTAATGTTGTCAACTTCCGGTCAGGCAAAGTTAGTGGACTTCGGATTAGCCGCCATCGCACAGGGCGGAGCAGGCGACGAAGTTCCGTTTTTACGGAATCAGCAGTCGGTTGATTACATCGCTTTGGAAAAAGCATCGGGGGCTCCTAGAATGGACAACCGCAGCGACTTGTACTTTCTCGGAGTCGTTATGTATCATCTTCTCGGCGGTGTCTCGCCGTTTGAAGAAACGAAAGACAAGGCAAAACGAATGGACAGGAATCGGTTTTTTAACGTCAAGCCGCTCCAGCAAATCGCAGCAATACCGGCATCGGTAGCGTTTTTGGTGAACAAAGCAATAACGGTAAATCCTGACCAGCGGTATCAAACGGCTGGCGAGATGCTCGTTGAATTGCGCGGTGTGATGAAGCGGCTTGAATCAGGAGCAGATGACGAGTCCTCGATTGCCTCGCTGCGGCATGACGGTCTGCAAGCATTACAAGGTGACCGGCAGGAACGAATACTACAGTTGACGAAAGCAACGGTGATGATAGTCGATTCCAATCCGAAAACACAAAAAGGATTGGAAACGCTGATGCAGAAACTCGGATATGATACAGTGAGCGTTCAGGAACCAGACGACATTTACAGGAAATTTTCGGAGAATGATTTAGTCGCACAGTGTATAGTTTTCAACGGGCAGTCGCTTGGAATGAGAGCGGTTCGCGCTTTCAATGATTTTGCACAGCGGCGCGGTTTCCGCGATGTAGCAGCGATATTGATACTCAATCAAGGACAAGCGGATTGGGCAGAACAGGTCACACCGCAGCACCATCGGATTGTTCTAATAATGCCGGTTACAGTCAGACAGTTCAAGGAATCAAAGACTTGGCTGCTGCAAGGTTTTGGGAAAGAGACGTAAATGTCCGATAACCTTTTCGATGCGGCTGTTAATGCGGCTGATAAATTGACTTCGCAAATTGCACGCTCAACACTGCTGTCGGAAATTGCGAGGATTCAATTCGATGCCGGTCTGGTTGACGAACCTCTGAAAATTGTGAATATAATCGACTCGCCGCTTGAAAAACGAAATGTTTTACGCAATGCCGCTCTGGATTTTATACAGCGGAGAAGAAATCTCAACTCCGTTCCGAAAATCATCCGCCTGATGATTGATACCGACCCGCAATCGAAATACTTCGCAGGACAAACGGCAATTTTGCTTCTCGAAATTGAAATGCCGGCGGTTAAAACCGCTTTGGAGGTATTGAAAACAACGGATGAACCTTTTGATTCGGATAGGGTGCGGTATGATTTCATAACGAAACTGCTCATGACCGGCGGAAAAGATTTCAAGCAAACGGCGCAGGAAATTTCTGCGTCATTTAAGAGTTCCGATTACTGTGATTGGGGCAAACTAGCATTGTTGAAAGCATTAGCGGATTGGGCGGAATGGGACGAAGCAGTGAAAATTGCCGAGACGTTTTCACAGTTGCTTCGGAGAAGTTGGGCTTTCCTTGAATTGAGCCGAAAAGCCCGCAGCAAAAACGAAAAAGATAGTGCGGCGAACTATTTCTCCCATGCAGCGGCAGTATTGCAGGAGACGTTTAATTCGGAGAAAAAAGAGCAGAAGATGACTCAACGGATAGCGGTACAACTTCGTATTTTCAGCAAGGAAGCGTTAAAGAACGGCGAAACCGATAAAGGAATGGAATTGCTGGAACAAGCGGAAGCGGCTACAGCCGAAATATCATCGCCGCTGGAACGCTGTCGGCAGCAGTTGTTTATTGCGAAGGTTTTGCAGGCGGCTCGGGCTTTGGATTCCGCGAAGGATTATATCAATGTTAAAATCCTTGAGGATAAAACATTGAGCGGCATTGAGCGCAGCAGAATCATTCAGTGGTTTCTCGAAGTGAAAAGCGCGGGCGGTGAGTCCGCCAGTATAACTTGGACGGGAGCAGTTCAGACAGCGGCGGAGGCAGTTCCGAAGACACCGTTTATTACGTCAGACGAATTGAATCAGTCGAAACGCATTGCGGAGATTTTACGCCGATTTGTCTGTGTTAAAACGGGATATGGAAGTCCGTCCGGTGTACCGCAGGATGATGTCAGTCGGCTATCCGGTGAGGAGTACGAGGCGTATTATTATAGTCCGTTTGCGTTGGAAGATTGCGGCTGCTAGGGCGCATTATAACTTGTCCCTAAACTCTGCCGTGTCTATTTTCGAGAGATTTGAGCATGTTATGTGTAAATCGGTCAAGTCGGTGTTATAATTCCATCTGGAGATTCGCATATTGCCTCCTTTGTTATGTAAATTGGGGAAAGCATAGCGTTTCACCAATTTTTACGTACCTCTAAATTTCGCAATATGCTGGAGTTTATGGACAACTACTAAGCGGAACGAATCTTTTGAAAAAACGAAGTCAACACTGTGCCGCATTGTTCCGCTAATATGCCCGAAACAACATTACAGCGGTGATTGAGCCGATTGTCATCCAGCAAATGAAACAACGAATGTACCGCTCCGCCTTTGCCGTCCGCAGCACCATAAACAACAATCGGTATCCGCGATTGCAAAATTGCTCCGCAACACATAATACACGGTTCAAGCGTTACAAACAGTGTGCAGTTCTCCAGCCGCCATGAACCAAGTGTTTCTGCCGCTTGCGTTATTGCTATGATTTCGGCGTGAGCAGTCGGGTCATTAAGTTGTTCCCGTTGATTATGTGCCGCCGCAATGATTCGGTTAGTCCCATCTTCAGAAGTATGAACGATGACCGCTCCGACCGGTACTTCGTCTTCTTCGGCGGCGGTTTGCGCTTCAAACAACGCTGCCTGCATGTATCGTTCATAATCGTGTTTTGACATATAGGAGATTACAGCAGTGTGTGTAAAATTTTTGAGCGGCAATTATTTGGTGTGAATAGGTTAATTATCGGTTTTTCTTTTTGCGTACTTTGCAAATCCTCTGTGTTTTCCCGCAAGGTACGCAAAGAACATAAGGGAAACGCAAAATGCCGCAAAACTTTTTACACACTGCATTTCATTCTCGCGCTCTTTCACTTTTCACTTTATCCGCTATAATATCGTCATGACAAATTCTGTACCTTCCTCCGATATAAAACCCGAACAAGAATTCGACAGCGATGCGGTGCGAAATGCTAATCCGCTGCGCTTTGCCGAAGAGATACGCATCTCCGCACCGTTCAAACTGGAAAACGGCGGCATATTGCCGGAAATCCGCATTGTCTATGAAACCTACGGCAAACTAAACACTGCGAAAAACAACGTCATCTTGGTATGTCATGCTCTTTCCGGCGATTCGCATGCCGCTGCGCACAGTCCCGATGATGACCCCGGCTGGTGGGACATCCTCATTGGTCCCGGCAAACCGCTCGACACCAACAAATACTTCGTCATCTGCTCGAATTGTCTCGGCGGCTGCCGCGGAACTACCGGTCCTGACAGCATCAATCCCGAAACCGGTCACCGTTACGGAATGGACTTTCCCGAAATAACTATCGGTGATATTGTCGAAGTTCAGCGGCTCCTGCTCGACAACCTCGGCATTGATAAACTCCTTTGCGTCATCGGCGGTTCACTCGGCGGTGCTAACGCTCTGGAATGGACTATCCGCTATCCCGCCCGCGTTGTTTCGGCTATCCCGCTGGCTTCAGGAGCGCATTTAACAAGTCAGGCATTGGCTTTCGACATCGTTGCCCGAAATGCGATTCACAGCGACCCGAACTTTCACGAAGGAAAATATCATGAAAAAGGAACAGTCCCCGCCGATGGTTTGGCAATCGCCCGCATGCTTGGACATATCACGTATCTTTCCCGCGACGGAATGATGAAAAAATTCGGGTCCGCCCGCAATCACGGAAGGGATATAAAAACGAAATTTGAAACGAAGTTCTCGGTAGGTTCGTATCTTGCTCATCAGGGCGACAAGTTTGTGGAACGCTTCGATGCCAACAGTTATCTCGTTCTTTCGACGGCTCTCGATAATTTCAATCTTGGTGAAACGCCGGAGGAATTGCAGGAAGCACTGCGAAACACAACTTGCCGCTGGCTTATCTTGAGTTTTTCTACCGATTGGTTGTTTCCTCCGTTTTTATCCCGTGAAATAACGGACGCTCTTCTTGCGGTCGGCAAGCGGGTCAATTACTGCAACATTCAAAGCGAGTGCGGACACGATGCATTTTTACTGTCGAATGATTTTGCGTATTACGGCGAGATGATACGTTCTTTCATTGACAATACCGCTTATGAACAAGCAGCGGGAACGCCGCCGCCGTTTGTTCGCCCCGACCGGTTGGATTACGATTTGATTCTCGATTTGTTTCCGAAAAATGCTTCGGTCTTGGACTTGGGCTGCGGACGCGGCGGCTTGCTTGCCCGACTGCGGCAGCAGAATAACGACAACATTATCGGTATCGAAGTCAAAGAAAAATACGTTCTTTCGTGCATTCAGCGGGGTATTGATGTCGTGCAGGCGGACTTGAATGAAGGTCTCAATATGTTCGCAGACGGGCAGTTTGATTTCGTTGTGCTTTCTAAGACGCTTCAAACGGTGCTTGATGTCGAATTTGTACTCGATGAGATGCTGCGGGTCGGCAAACGCTGTATTGTTAGTTTTCCGAATCTTGGCTATAAGGATTATCGAAAACGTCTTTGCGAAGAGGGACTTGCGCCGAATCCCGATGCAGGCGATTCTGTACATGAATGGTATAAGACCCAAAATGTGCGTTTTTTAACTCTGACGGACTTCGAGGAATTCTGCCGTATGAAAAACATTCAGATATATAACCGTATTGCGCTGGATACGAAAAAGCATCAGCCGGTGAATGAAAACCCGAATGAAAATGCCGACATGATTATTACGGTTATAAGTGAAAGAGTGAAAGAGACGTAATCGTTCAAATACTCTCTCACTCTTTCACTTTCACTTTCTTTCACTTTTTCAGCACTTCTTTTGCGTGTCTTGCGTAAAAGCCGCGTAAGTCCTTCGCATAGTTTCGCAGAATGTTTTCGCCGAAGCCGTCCACGTCTCCGCAGCGGTACAATGCCCGCGCAAGTGAAATCTCGACAAGCGAATCCCGCCTCGCCTTTTCCTGATTGGTGTTCGACTGACCGGCATCGGCATCAAACTTCTTTGCGTCTTCAATCGAATGATGATAATAACCCGTCATACCCGGCTTTTGCAGCAATTCATACAACGCTTTTGCCGCCTTTTCGCCGCCGATGTTTTCCAACGCTTTCGCGACTGCCCGAAAATGTGAGAACGGCGCGTCCGGTTCAAGTTGCTTCATTTTTTCAATAATGCAGTCAACGGAACGGGCATCTTTCGTTATTCCCAGCATCATAATCAGTTGGTCGAGCGGACTCGTTGCCGCGCCTGCCTGTCCCATCGCTTTGAATTTCCAGCCCTCATCCCATTGGGGAAATTGCTGTATCTTTTCGATGATAGTCAGAACGCCGACTGGGTCTCCGAGTGTTGCCGCAATTTTTGCGTACATCAATTTTTTCTCGAAATCCTTCTCCGCAAGATACGCTTTGTGAATCAGCGGCTTGGAAATATCAGGATACCACATCACTAGCGGAACACTTTCGACAAAGTTATCCGGCAGCGTCTCAACCGATTGCGGCACGCGGTCTTTCGTCTTGCCGAAATTATCTTCATGCGTTAAAACATTTTCTGCAAGATTGCCGACTTCAACGAGATGTTTTTGCAATTCGCGGACGTTCAATTCGCGCACATTTTTCTGCGGTTCTTTGGCAAGCATCGCGGCAGCACGACCGATTGCATAACCTTGATTCTGCAAGTCGGGCTGCATTCTCACGATAGGCACCGCATCGCGGTGCGCACTCAATGCTAAACCGATAACGAGAATGCCGTCCAGTTCCTTCGGAATACTGCTGCGGTACGGAACGTAGGCGTAAATCAAATCGACTCTGCCGCGTGTTCCGTCTGCCCTTGTACCGATGCGGTATGGATGATTCAATTCCATGTAAGGGTCAATCGTATAACCGTGTGTATCGTAATCGCTATAAGCATAAACGATGGAATCAGGATAAGTGCGATGATTGATTTGGTCGAGTACATTGAAACTGAATTCGCCGTCAATCTGCCGCCGTTCCCGCGTTGCCAGCAATTTCCCTTGGTCGAAAGCCCGCGGATATTTTTCTTTTGCATAGACGAAGGCATGTGAAGTATCCACGATGTCGGAATCATCAGCGAACATGAAGTCGGTATTGGTATAACTTGCGCCGAGGTTTCGCGGTGAAAGCCCGGCACCCTGCACGGCAATTTCCAGATTATCGTAGAATTGGATGTCCGAACCGGCAGCAACCGCAATGTCAGCATTGCCGGTAGCATCAATAACAACCTTTGCCGAAACAATACCGGGACCAAACGGCGTTGCAACGAGAACACCTTTGACGCGGTTATTCTCAACCAGCGCGCCGTCAGCAAGAACTCCGTACCATACATCGGTGTTTGCTTCGGCAAGTTTTTCACGCCACCAAAACATTTTTGATTCGATACTCCATCTGCGAAGACCGTCTTGCACTTCTTTTGTAAAGCCGGTTACGTTGCCGTACCAATAACCTGCAATCGCACCGGCGGTTCCGATACCGCCGAGGTCATGCAGATGTTCCAGCACGAGTGTTTTCGCACCGCTTCTTCCGGCTGCAATACCGGCAGGCGCGCCGCTGGTACCGCCGCCGACAACCACAACATCGTATTCCGCAAGAATGGGCAGTTGCCGTTCCGGTGCAGAAACAAACCGGTCATTGCCGCTGAATCCCATTGCATCGCCGCGCAAGCCGCCGAGGATTCCTTTGACCTCACCGGCAAGCATCTCACGTTTTTTCTCATAAGTTGGAACACCGAGAGGGTACACGGCGGCACCTACATTATGAAAACCGGTTGACGGCAACTTCGAGACGGTCAATTCACTAACATCGGGAATCGTAATTGATTTCGATTTCTCCGCTAGGGTTTTTCCTTGTTCACGCCAGAACGAAAGCGGCTTGAAATCGTGTTTATAAAACACTTCGTCTGCCGTGAACGACTGTCCCATCGAAAAAGTTGCGAGACGAATCTGTGTTTCGATTTCATTGCGGAGAGCAACGTCTCTCGGCTTTGCCCCTGCGGGAACGTTCAACGAAAAAGTATAATTAACGACCGGAAACACATTGGTTAGTCCCGCCTTGATGCGGTCGTTGTCGGAATTCCTTGTCGAAGACGCAATGAACGGCTGTGAAACAATTTCCGCTTTGACCTCTTTCAAAAGCGGAAACGGTTTCAAGTCAATGTTTTCCTTCGGCGGCGTTCCGACGACGGTAAATTCTGCGGTGTCAAGCGAATTAACTTTTGGACGTACATCGAGTATCCGTTTCGCAAGTATGACCTGATGTCCGCTGCGGTTTGTGATAGCCGCACCAACCGTATTTCTCTTGCTGTCTTGAACGATGCCCGTAACGAAAGTATTAAACAAGAATGGAACCTTCGATTCCAGAAGTGAACTGTCGAGTGTGTACTTTACATGCAGCGGACGCGGATATTTCGGCAACTCCTGTTCAGGAAATACCAGCGCACCGCTGGGGGACGGATGCAGCGGACGCGGATATTTCGGCAACTCCTGTTCCGTTACACTTGGTTCAACAACTTTCGGCAACTCTTTTGACAAGACGATAATTTCACTGAGTAATTGCCGGTCGTCTTCTTTCGTTTTTGTTACGGACAATTTGATGTACTGCGATTTGATTTCATTATCAAACGTGAGTATGAACGATTCAAGCGAACCTTCGGTAGCACCGCCTTCGACCCCTTCTTTGACAAACGTTTGTTCAAGCGGTTTCCAATCCGTGCCGTTATCACTGACGGCAGCACTAACTTTTTCGGTAGCGAAGGACTTATCGCCGGGTCCGCGTTGAAAAGTCAGCAGGACTATCTGTTTCACGGTTTGCACTTTGCCCAAGTCAATAGTAAGAACCGCATCGCTGTAAAAACCCAGTGAACCATGGACGGGGTCGGAGAGTTTTTTATCCGCAAGGTGTCCCGGAGCGGCAACTTCGGCGTGTCCTTTGTCAACCTTTCCTTCTGCTGTATAAGTGAACGGCAGTGATTGAGCGTTGCTCAAAACAAGGAAGGTTTGCGAAGGAACTTTTTGATTTCGTTCACTGTCATCGAGAAGGATTTTTGCAAGCACGTCGTCTTGGTCTTCGTTTTTTTCACCGCCGAGGCGCAGTGTTGCGGTGCGGTCTTCACCGAGATAAGGATACGGCGTGATGAGCA
>WRCR01000113.1 GCA_009783865.1 Planctomycetaceae bacterium
GAACTCGTGAAAATCATTGACCCTTACACTTACCGCAACAGATATACGGTGCCGAAACTTCTCGTTCACGGCACGAATGACCCTTATTGGACAGTGGACGCATCGAAAAATTACTGGGATGACATACCCGGCGTGAAATACATATTGACGTTGCCCAATGCGGGACACGGTTTGGACGGTCAACTGCCGAAGGCGGTGATGACGCTTTCCGTCTTTGCCCGATATGCCGCCGAAAAAGGGGAATTCCCCGAATTCACCTGGAAGTTAAAGGAGAACGAAAACGATTACTCCATTTCCATAAGTACCGAAGTACCGGATATTTACGTCAAACTCTGGTCGGCAAAAAGCGAAACGAAGGACTTCCGCAAAGCGGAATGGACTGAAAAAATGATAGACGAAGGAACAGAGAAGCCGATTGTCGTTCCGAAGCCGTCAAGCGGACACATTGCGTTCTATGTCGAAATAAATTCGTCTTACTTCAAAACGCCGTTTTCGCTGACGACTCAGGTCTGGCGGTATTGATTGGACTTGTGTGTAGAAGTTTAGTGTGGATTTATCTTGAGACATGACGATTTCAAATCCATGAATAACACGAAAAAACAGATTTGGCGCATGGCAAATCGTTATTTGGGTAATATTTACAAAAATATTGGCGACCATTGCACTTTCGGCGTTCCCAAAGACGATGGAACTCCCTGCATTATGATTGACGGCGATGAATACCATTACGTCATTTTCGAAAAAGTATGCGAAATTGAAAAAAGAACGACAAAAGATGTCAATTTGTTGATGTATTGGATTGTCAAGGATGTTGTCTCCGGCATAGCGCACCGATATTCCGTAAAGTATCCCATGAAAGGATTGGCACAACAGCGCGTGGTTTTAATAAGACAAATCGAAGTCATGCAGATGATAGATGAGGCATTTCAAGAAAAACTCCGTCAGGATATTTGGTTCACTTTGGGAGGAAATGATCCTTTTTCAGACGGCTTGCCGCTTGGCAGTTGCCCGGAAAGATGTCTACGCAGTTTCAATAAGTATTCTTGTCCTTGCCGGCATGATGTTCGCATACATCCCTTTGCCTACAGGTTGTTCAGGGCAATGCGTACATTTATCCAGCGAATGTTGACGGTGCTAAAAACGAGGTGCCTGAAAGCCAAATCGAAACAAAACGAGAAGCAAATTTCCGTTCCTCGTTTACCGGAAACCAACTTGGATGAAACTTCCTGTCCCGGCATTTCTAGTTTTGGGTACAAAAACCTTTGGTTTGCCGTCAGGTCAACGGAACCTGTCAAGGTTGCTCACGCTTTGGGAATCGTTTCGCCTCAAGAGGTTGACTGGAACGACGGCGTGGAAGCATCTTATCAGAACTCGGTTTTCATTACTCCGCCGATTGACGGCTGGGTTCTCGCCGTTGGATGGGGGTTGTTGGCTGCCGGTGCAACCGATGAAGCGCAAATGGAAACAGCCAGGCGGTTGAGCGAGGAATTCTGCGAAGTCCAGTATTTCAGAACGCATCGCATTACGGAAGCCCATTGCTGGATTAGGGCAATCGCCGGAAAAGTCGTGCGGGCATATTCGTATGTCGGTGATTGCGGTGAAACCCTGCTTGCGGAAGGCGAACCTACCGATGTTGAACAGAACTGGAACCTGTTCAATTCTCTTTCAGCGGAAGCGGCTGACGACGGTTATTTTGAACAGGCGATGCACCCTGACGAAGATACCGTGATGACGGTAGCCGCTTCTTGGAGCATCAACCCATCGGAACTCTCCGCCCGCGAAGATATTCCCGCAAAAGGACTTTTGGGAAAGAGCGGGGGCTAAAGCCGCCCGCCTCTTTGTTCTATTACTCCTTTGCAGCCTCAACGAATTTACTTGCTTTGTCTACCAGCGGGAAATCAACGCCTGCTTTCCGCAGTTCCTTGTAATGTTCAGGGTCTTTCGCAATGGTGTAATTGATGCGCACACCCGCATCTTTCAACGCTTTCATTTCCTCCGGCGTTCCCAATTTCAATAATTGGATAAAGTCGCATTTCCACGCAATCGTGTTGCTGATGTATTTTGAAACATCGCCGCCTTCGCGTTCCATATTGCAGATTTTGATTTGCGGATACTTTTCTTTGACCAGCAATGCCGCTTTGCGGGTGCAGGCAAGAAACGCCTGATGTTCCCGCTTCTTTTTGATAATCATCTCTGCCGCTTCGACAGGAGAGTTTTTAACATGCACATTTATCCAGATATTTCTCGGCAGGCAGTCAAGGGCTTCCTCAAATGTCGGCACTTTTGTACCGGCAAATCGTTCTCCCTTTTTGATACCGGCATCGAGTTTTCGGATTTCTTCAAAGGTCATGTCCGCAACATTGCCTTTACCGTTTGTCGTTCTGTCAACAGTATTGTCGTGCATTATCACGATATGTCCGTCTTTTGTCCGGCAGATGTCAAACTCGACTTGAGCCGCTCCGAGCCGAACCGCTTCTTGAAAACCGATGACGGTGTTTTCGGGAAACACCCCGTTTTCACCGCGGTGCGCCGTAAATCCGAATTTCGGCAAAACAATCTCTTCCGCTTGTACCGCAAAAGTACAAAAGAAAACGGAAACTGCAAAAAGAAGTAAATGTTTTTTCATAGTAATCACCATACTGTAAAGGTACCTTCATTGTTTTTAACCGCTTTTACTTCTAATTCAAGCGGTGTTGTTTCTTCGGAAGCAAAGGTCTTATCGAAAATCAATGTTTCAAGCGGCTCTTGTGATTCACCGCGGACAACGATGTTATATTTCGTAACAACAATTTTGAATTGTCCAGCGGGCAAACCGGCGTACATACCGTTTGTTCTCATCACGGCAATTCCCCCGCTGTCGGTCAGACCTTTTCCAGCCCATTGACTACCTTGCTGAACCGGCATTGCGTTCACCGATACATCGGCAATGGGCTGATTATCCTTCGAGACGATTTTAATTTTGCACGGATATATTTGCGGCATTCCGTCCGGTCGCGGTTCAGAACAGCCGGTGAGGAACAGGAATAATACGGAAACGAGAATGAATTTGTTTGTCATCGTGATTTTTCGTGGTATTACGGGCGGCTTACGCAGCTCCGCTATGATTGATTGTTTTACATACTTTTTGATTCGCCGCCGTCGCGGGTTCCCATTGCTCCCCATACTCCGAAGGGCGACGGGTCTCTGTTTCTTCTCGGAGAAGCAACGCCGATAACTTTGTCAGTATCTATCGTGTTGGAAACAAACCGGATAGAACCGTCGCACATTGCTCCGTTCACGCCGCCGGAATGATAACTCGTCGGCGGGAAAATCCCGTGCGAATATGATGCTGCCGCAGCACAAGAAGGACCATTCGGTGGAACAATAGTCGTAAAGCCGGCAATCGCAACACGTCCTTCAAATATGTAGGCACCCCGCTGCGTTTTAACATTAGTAGTACCGCGCTTCATCGTATAAGCGTCAATAACCAGGTCATAACATTTGCCGGAGTCAGCAGTCAAACCGGAAACATATTGGACACCGCCGCGTATCAGGTCGCTCTCGTCATCGGGACTGCCCGCCGTTTCGGAAAGAATAATCGTATTGCTTGTCCCGTCGCCGCACTTCGCCAAATCAAGCCAAAACATGTTGCCGAACATTCCCCGGGTTGCCTTATTGCATGGTGCATACGACGCATCGGAGCCGATAATAGCGTGGTTGTTGTTATAGTAATCGCCGTGTGAAAGAACATAATTATTTCGGGCATTTACCCGGCCGCCCTCACCGGTTCCATCATCAGCGGGGTCCATTGCACCGCGGGGAACATAAAGATTTTTCGCTTCCGGGTCGGAAGGACACAGATACGTTGGAATAGGAGTGGTAAAAAACTCCCTATAGACATTTTTAATATCCGTTGTGAAAAATGCCGGCGGTACTTGCGTATTTAATTGACGGGAAATGACCTGCATAAACTGGTCGTATCTTGCGGACTGCTCGTTGAACGGAAGGATATACACGGCAGGTCCCCAAGTGTGATTCCTGTTCGTGTCGGGTTCTTTATCAGCAGCGGTTGTCGATACGGGTCCGCTCCGCGAAGCGGGCAAACTGTTGTGAATGTCATGATAGTTATGAAGCGCGAGAGCATACTGCTTGAGATGATTTTGACACTGCATTCTTCTTGCGGCTTCTCTAGCGGCTTGAACCGCAGGCAGTAAAAGAGCAATCAAAACACCGATGATGGCGATAACTACCAGAAGTTCAACTAAGGTGAACGCTTTATAATTTGTCTTCATTGTTGTTTTCCTTATAAAAGATTATTATTAAGTAAGCGCAGGATTGAAATCCTGCGCTAATTAGAGTGCTTTACTTTCTCCGCCATCGCGGCTTCCCATTGCGCCCCAAACACCGAAGGGTGATTCTCCGGCTGCCGACGCACTCGCCGTTCCGGTGCCGTAAAAATTATTGCCGCTGCCGACATCAATCGTCTCCGAAATGAACCTCACACTGCCGTCTCCCAATGCAACTTGTACACCGCCGCTGTGGTTGCTCGTGGCGGACTGAAGCGAAGGATTGGAACTGCCGCCCACACAAGACGCACCATTTGGAGCAATGACCGTCGCAAAAGTTGCACTGAACGGCGCGCCGTCATAAAGGGAACCCCAATAACACCGCATATTAGCATCAGTTGTAGCACTAGTGTACATTCCGTTAACCACCAAATCAGCACAGGCCTTCCGGCTTATCAGATAGTAGGGAGTAGCGTGACTATTATGCCTTTCTCCGGCTCCGGAAAAGGCACCGCCGTTGCCATACGCTGTATCGGTTCTAACCTTTCGAGTAACAGCGTCATCCCGGTCACTGACCAAACTTCCGTTTTCCCGTTCGCCGTATAAAATGGTATTGCTGGTTCCGTCACCGATAGCAGAAAGCGGCAGCCAACTTGACCTGCCGAACATACCGCGCAACTGCCTGTCAATAACAAAACCGTTTGCTGAGAGGGCGTAGCCGGTGTTTTGTGCATTGTCGCCTTGACACATACGGTAATTGCTTGCGGCTGCCCTATTCGGCGGTTTTCTCGGACTTTTTGAAGAAGGACAGAGAAACGTAGGAACTGCATTAGCAGCCGGATTGCCGGTCGGATGCACGTTGTTGGTAATCACACCCACTGTATCACCGTCATACTGCGTATTGTTGTCACGCAAGCCGATGCCGATGGTTGTTATCGCATCATACAACGCGGACTGCTCGACAAACGGAAACAACTTGTTCAAATCGCTAAGACGGCTGGAGGCGGTAACTTGTACGGGGGCAATTCTGCTGAAGTGCGAACTTGCATGAAAAGCATTGTTGACATCGTGGTAGTTATGCGCTCCCAGCACGACTTGCTTGAGGTTGTTAGAACAGGTCATTCTTCTTGCGGCTTCTCTAGCGGCTTGAACGGCTGGCAGTAAAAGAGCAATCAACACGCCGATGATTGCGATAACAACCAGAAGTTCAACTAACGTGAACGCTTTGTAATTTGTCTTCATTGCTGTTTTCCTATATATGATTGTTATTGCGGGGGCTGAAGCCCCCGCCTCTTTGCGAATTATTTTTTCAACTACGGTGTTTTACTTTCTCCGCCGTCGCGGCTTCCCATTGCGCCCCAAACTCCAAACGGCGATTCTCCGCTTGCCTTCGGCCCCGCCGTTCCAGAGCCGTAGAAATTATTGCCGCTGCCGGTATCAATCGTTTCTGAAACGAACCGCACGCTGCCGTCTCCCATCGCAACCTGTACACCGCCGCTATGGTTGCTCGTGGCGGTTTGCATCGAGGGATTGGAACTGCCGCCTACACAAGATGCACCATTCGGAGCAATGACCGTCGCAAAAGTAGCACTGAACGGCGCGCCGTCGTAAAGAGAACCCCAATAGCACCGCATATTGCCGTCAGTTGTGGCAGTAGTATATCTTCCGTTAGATACCAAATCGGTACACGCTTTACGGCTCACGATATACAGGGTGCCGCTTGCAGCGAAAGCACCATGATCGTTGCCGTATACGGTATCGCTTCTAACCTTTCGGGTGACATCGTTACCGCGGTCGCTGTAATAGGAGCCGTTTTCCCGCTCGCCGTAAAAAATCGTATTGCTGGTTCCGTCACCGATAGTGCGGAACGGCAGCCAACTCGCTCTGCCGAACATGCCTCGCAACTGCGGGTCAATCGTATTTGCTGAAGCGGCATAGCCGGTGTGTTGCGCATTATCGCCTTGACACATACGGTAGTTGCTTCCGGCAGACCTATTTTCCGGCTTTTTCGGACTTTTTGAAGAAGGACAAAGAAATGTGGGAACGGCGGCAGTTGCCGGATTGACGGCTGGATTTTTATTTATATCATCGGTTGCCACTCCTACACTAGCCGACTCAGTTCCGTTTTCAAGTGTGCCGATGCCGATTGTTGTTATCGCATCGTACAACGCTGACTGCTCGACAAATGGAAACAACTTGTTCAAGTCGCTGAGCCGGGTAGAGTAAGCACTTTGCACGGGGGCAATTTTGCTGTAATGCGAACTTGCGTGCAAAGCGTTGTGAACATCATGGTAGTTGTGAGACCCCAGAACGATTTGCTTGAGATTGTTCGAACAACTCATTCGTCTAGCCGCCTCACGGGCGGCTTGCACAGCAGGCAAAAGCAAAGCGATGAGAACGCCGATAATGGCGATAACTACGAGAAGTTCAACAAGAGTAAAACCATTGCTTCCCCCCCTCGAATTACCTAAAACAACATTTATCTTTTTCATTTTTTTACCCTCTGACTGAAAAAATTACTGGAAAATTTTGAAAAAAACAGACGAAATAACTACAGTTGCCGAAAAAAAACGGCTCAAAATATTACATCCTAGTTATAATTCATTTTTCGGAAATTGCAACGGGGAAACTGTAAAAAAAGGAAATATCTCACCCAATCTCGACCCAACGCTGTTCTTTCGCGCTTTGAATCACAGCATCGCAAACCTTTTGTGTTCTGGCGGCGGCTCTCACATCCGGCTGGAATTTTTGTCCGCCGTCCAGCGACTGCAAAAAGTCCGCCAAACCGTTAATGAACGTATGTTCATAACCGATAGTCGTGCCGGGGACCCAGTATTTGCTCATATACGGATGCTCACCGTTTGTCACCAAAATATCCTGCCAGCCAGTCAAGTGGTCTTCAATTTTCGCACCGGAGTTCGGGTCGGCATAACGGAAAAACTTAATATACTCCGGCTTTTCGAGGTCGAAGAATATCGCCCCGTGTTCACCGTTGATTTCCATTGAACTGTAATTTTTCCGTCCGCGTGCATATCTACTCGATTCAAAGGTTCCGATTGAACCATTCGCAAACACGGCGAGAAACATACAGGCATCGTCAATGGTGATTTTCTCCATTTCACCGGTGTCAACATTCTTGCGCTCTTTGATGAACACTTCTGTATAAGCGCAGACCTTCGCAATGGGACCGTTA
Organism: Planctomycetaceae bacterium; assembly: GCA_009783865.1. Lineage (GTDB taxonomy): Bacteria > Planctomycetota > Planctomycetia > Pirellulales > Thermoguttaceae > WRKP01. The sequence continues at coordinate 7,459 of WRCR01000113.1, forward strand.
ATCCACTCGGCTGTGTCGATGCTGTGCGCCAGCAAATCGCCGGTTACGCCGCTGCCTGCAATCTTTGCCGAAAGCCGCCACAATGCAGTTCCGCCGGACGGAACTTTCTGACTGATAGTATAGTCCTGTAAATATGTCGCCCGATAATGAAACGGACGACCGACGCGTCCTTCGTCAACGATTTGCTTGAAAAGCGAAATTGCCGGTACACGGCGGTAGTTGAACGAAACCATGTTGGCAACGCCTGCTTTTTCGACAGCGGCGACCATTTCTTCGGCTTCGGCGTAGGACATCGCCAGCGGTTTTTCGCAGATAATCATTTTGCCTGCTTTGGCGGCTTCGATGACCATGTCTTTGTGCAGGAAGTTCGGGGCGACAACATCGACAATATCGATGTCTTTGCGGTTGATGAGTTTTTTCCAATCGGTTTCGATTTCTTCGTATCCCCAGAATTCCTGAAACGTTTTCAGAGCAGGCATATCTTCTCCGCGACCATAGCACGCTTTGAGAACCGGCTGATACGGCGTATTGAAAAAGTGGTTGACCTGACAATAAGCATTGGAGTGGGTGCGTCCCATGAAGCCGCAGCCGAGCATACCGACATTGAGGATTTTCTTTGCCATAATTTTGTTCCTTGAAAAAATTATAATGAAACGGAAAACAAACGAATCGTGGGTATTTTACCCAAGTGCGGAGGATATTGCCAGTCCCCCCGCTGGAGATTGTTAGTCCGAGATGAGTAAAGAAGTAATTGCCCCTATTGCAAAACCCCGAATTACGGATAAAATTATCTATTCAAGAGTTTGTGGGCGGAAGTTTGTACGGTCAATAGCAGCGTTCTTCCGCTTTTTATTGAAAATTTTTCCCAAAATGGAGAATCAAATGGCTATTAAAGTCGGTATTAATGGTTTCGGTCGTATCGGTCGTATGGTGTTTCGCGCAGCGGTTAAACATTTTGCTTCGGACATCGAAATAGTCGGCATCAACGACCTTCTAACCCCCGATTACCTCGCTTACATGTTGAAATTCGACAGCGTTCACGGCCGCTTTAACGGTAATGTCAGCGTTGACGGCAGCGACCTCGTAGTCAACGGAAAGAAAATTCGTCTGACAGCCGAGAAAGACCCGGCAGCCCTGAAATGGGGTGAGGTCAACGCAGACGTTGTCGTTGAGTCAACCGGTATTTTCCTCGAAGGAACCGGTGATAAAGGCGCAGACAAACATCTTCAGGCAGGAGCCAAGAAAGTTATCCTGTCCGCTCCTTCAAAAGACGATACCCCGATGTTCGTTTTCGGCGTAAATTGCAAATCATACGCCGGACAAGCAATCATTTCCAACGCTTCCTGCACGACAAACTGCCTCGCACCGATTGCGAAAGTTCTTCACGATAACTTTGGTATCGTCAAGGGTTTAATGACAACCGTTCATGCTGCAACCGCAACACAGAAAACCGTTGACGGACCGTCAGCAAAGGACTGGCGCGGCGGACGCGGCATTCTCGAAAACATTATTCCGTCTTCAACCGGCGCAGCCAAAGCAGTCGGCAAAGTGCTGCCCGCGCTCAACGGCAAACTGACCGGTATGGCAATGCGGATTCCCACTTCCGATGTCTCTGTCGTTGACTTGACCGCCGTTCTTGATAAGCCCGCTTCAATGGATGCTATCAAAGCCGCTATGAAGGCAGCAAGCGAAGGCGAACTCAAAGGTGTTCTCGGCTATACCGAAGAAGCGGTTGTTTCGACCGACTTCCGCGGTGTTTCCGATACCTCCATTTTCGATGCCAGCGCAAGTATCCTGCTTGACCCGAACTTCGTGAAAGTTCTCGCTTGGTACGATAATGAATGGGGATACAGTTGTAAAGTCCTCGAAATGGTTCGTGTCATTATGAAATAACTAACCAGCAGTTATGTTCATCAGCGTTATTGTACCCGTCCGCAATGAAGAAAAGCATATCGGCGAAGTGCTTGACGCTTTGACATCGCAAAAGATAACGGGGGCTTTTGAAGTCCTCGTTATTGATGGACAATCAACAGACCGCACGGTGCAAATTGTTCAGGAGTATTGCGGGAAGTATCCGAATGTCCGTCTGTTTGATAATCCGAAACGCTTATCAAGTGTTGCCCGAAATATCGGGGTTAAAAACGCAAAGGGCGATGCCGTTCTCATTGTTGACGGACATTGCATCATCAGCGATGACAACATGTTGGCAAACGTTGTCAAAGCGTTTGAGGAATCCGGCGCAGATTGTCTTGCACGTCCGCAGCCGCTGGAAATGCAGAACGCAACGGTAATACAGTGGGCAATAGCGTCAGCGCGCCGCAGTCCGCTGGGGCATAACCCGAACTCGTTCATTTATTCTGACAAAGCGCAGTTCTCACCGGCAAGCAGCGCGGCGATTGCGTACCGAAAGTCCGTGTTCGAGAAAGTCGGTTATTTTGACGAAACATTTGACGCTTGCGAAGATGTTGAGTTCAACACCCGCTGCGACAAAGCCGGTTTGAAATGCTGGTTCGACCCGGCAATAGCGGTGCGGTATGTGCCGCGCAATTCAATCAAGGGCTTGGCATATCAACTTTACCGTTATGGACGCGGACGAATGCGCTTGTTCCGAAAGCACCCGGAAACATTTTCGTGGAGCATGTTCGGATTGGGAGCGTTTGTTGCGTATGTGATTTTCATTTTTTGTTTGTTATTTTCTTTCGTGTCGGCTTCAATTATCTGCGGTTATGCAGACGAACATACTGTCTTTCCAGTTTTTTTCGTTATGACGTATGGTGTTCTTGCAGTTTATATTTTTGC
>WRCR01000114.1 GCA_009783865.1 Planctomycetaceae bacterium
ATTGTATGATATAATTGTGCCTTTTGTGTGAAATGGCGGAAGGTATGCTGCCTCCTTAGCTCAGTTGGTTAGAGCGTCGGACTGTTAATCCGCAGGTCTTAGGTTCGAGTCCTAAAGGGGGCGTTGAACGTAAAGTCAACAATAATCACGGGTTGCAATAAGTGATTACTTGTAAAACCGGTTCGTTTTTCAATCGAAGTTTTTACCGATGGTAAAAAGTTTAAGAGAAAGGAACGAAGTTACGCAAGGTAAGAAGTCCTCTTTACCGAAAATCTGCTGCCGGAAAGATACCGGTGCAGCATTTATTGTCCAGAATGGGCAGCGGATTTACATCGGTAAATATGCCGACCCGATGCCGAAGGAAACATTACAGGAGTATCACCGGATATTGGCGGAATACGCCGCCGGTTGTCCGCCGCAGCCATCTGCTTGCGGTTTTAATTTCTTTGCGTTATAATTCCGTTTGATATGGTGCTAATTCTTTACGCAAACGGAGAACAAAATGAGGTTTATCGTTTTATACATCGTTCTTTTCTTATCAATCTGTCCGGCTTTCGCACTGGACGACAACTTTAAAGATTCATGGACTTACCAAGTCCAAGAGGAACATCCGCGATTGTTTTTCAACAAGCAGACATTTGAAACTGTCAAGAAGCGTGCGCTAAGCGAAGAAAATAAACTGTTCACCGAAATGAAAGGCAGAGTCGATTCGCTTATCGGAAAAGAAATTACGTTCAAGGACCCTCTGAACATTGACGGAACACAAAATTCCGACCATGAATACGGCACCCGCGCTGCCGAAGCGGCGTTTGTCTATCTCGTTACCGAAGATAAAAAGTATTTGGAACTGACGAAAAATATCTTAATCAAACTCGTTGACTATTACACATTCCGAAACGAAAAAGGGCTGAACATTCAATGGTACGCCTTTTCGAGAGTCAATGCGCTTGCCGCTTACGATTGGATTTACAACGACCTGGCAGAACAGGAAAGAACGGAAATCGGAACACCGTTTCTCAAAGCAATCAATTACATGCTTCCGTCTAGGAACCGAAAGACGTTTTTTCGGGAGAATACCGGAAATTACAAAACGGGATTTTACGGACCTCCTTGTTTGGCATGGTACGCTGGTATCGTTTTCCACCGCGCCGGTATCGATGACAAACTGGCTAAAGAATTATTGATGAAAGGTTATAACGACTATCTAACGCTTCTGAAATACCGAAGTGATATTGCCGGAAAAGACGGCGGTGCTGCCGCAGCCGTGCTGGGATATTGTATGGGAGCATATCCTTGGGCGGAATTCAATTTCTTTCACACCGTCAATGCTGCAACGGGAGTCGATGTTTCAAAAGATTGGCAGTATGTCCCGAAATTCGTCGATTACATCTTTTGGAATTGGCTTCCCGGCAACAAGGAATATGGTTTTGGAGACACCGGTCATACTACCAATGACCTTCCGACGGGTTCGCTGCACATTCACCTGTCGCAGATGATTCATTTTTACGGAAAGAGCCAGCCGGATTTAATCGGCAGAGTGAAATGGATGCAGACAAAGGTGCAGCGGCAGCGCAGCGAAGTATTCCCTTTCACCAGATTTTTGTTGACGAATTACAGAGATGATATTGCTCCCGCTGCTCCTGATGAGAACCTGCCGAAAGCGAAACACTTCGCAAACATGGGACAGATATTTATGCGGTCAGGGTCAGGCGATGACGACACTTATGCTCTATTTACCGCTGGCGGAGTATTGACGCAGCATAAACATTTCGACAACAACAATTTCGTTATCTTCAAAAAAGGATTCTTGGCATTGGATACGGGGACTCGTCCTGAACCCGGTATTCATTTATCGCATTACTATTGCAGAACGATTGCACATAATTGTATTCTGATAAGAATGCCCGATGAAAAGATGCCGAATTACTGGGGCGGTCCCGCTTTGAATGAAGAAAAACTGCCCATCCCCAATGACGGCGGACAGAATAATCAACTCGGTTCGAAGGTTCTCGCCTTTGAAGAGAATAAAGAATACGTGTATATCGCAAGTGATGCAACTCCATCGTACCACAAGGACAAGACCAATCAGGTAGTTCGTCAGTTTGTTTTTCTGCTGCCGGATTGTTTCGTTATTTTCGATAGAGTCAATTCCGCAAAGGCGGAGTATCCGAAGACATGGCTGCTCCACACTGCACGTGAACCGGTTGTCACCGGCAAGGAGTTTTATGCAGACCAAATGGAAGGGCGGCTGTTTTGCAGGACGGTTTTTCCTGAAGATGCCAAACTCGAAAAAATTGGCGGACCGGGAAAACAATTCTGGTCAGACGGCAGGAACTGGGCATTGCCGGTATTGGTGCCGGGTGATTGGAGATACACTCCCGGCAAAAAAGAACCTATGGACACACGTGAACTGCTTGGACAATGGCGTATGGAAGTGTCGCCGGCGCAGCCCGCAACGGATGATGTGTTTCTGCACTTGATACAAGTTGGCGACCAGTCGGTAAAATCAATGGTTAAATCGACCGTAATTAAAACCGCTGATACAGCGGGAGTGAAATTCACTTTTGCGGATAAGGAATATGAAGTAACGTTCAACACCAAAGGAGACATCGGCGGAAAACTTTTGATTCGCCGCGGACAACAGCAGTTGGTGAACGTTAAGTTGTGATTTTACCGGTACATCAACTCATATACTCATTTATGGGCGTGTAATAGTTTTATTGTGAGTTAAAATTACCCCGAAGGGGTAAAATATCTATAATCCCCGATTTCAGTCGGGGGTAAGACGGCTGCCATATGACATAAAGCCCCGAATGGGCGTGACTGTTCCGGTTTAGTTACGCTCCTTTGATGCTATTGCTCATTCCGCAAAATCCTCCAACGGCGCGTCAAAGTCATCACTCATCCAGAACTGACTTTCGGCACAGCCGAATACCGGTCGTTTTTCGGACGGTGCTTCAGAGCGAACCTCCGGTTCAATTATAGTAATAAGTTTCAGCGAATCCAATTCGCGCAGCAGAGCCATCGCCTGCGGCTGTATAACCCCTATTTGAAGTACTTGCATGATATAATCCTCATTGTGTTATCTGCACTACGTATTCTTGACTCAATCATTTATACCTCATTTTACAAAATAAGACAACCACATCGGCTGTAGGAGGTTGTTTTGTCGTGAAAATAAGATTACAATCTAAAGGGTATTCTGCCACATACATCACATATGGAGAACAACAATGCTACATCATTTACAGAAAAAATGTTTCCTTGCCGTTTTGGTTTCGATTTTCGTCATCGGACAACAAGCAATAGCCGCTGACGGCACTGCGGTACTGTTGTCACGTCTTGATTTAACAAAGCCGGGACTTGAAAAAGTAAAAGCGGCATCCGGCAATTCTGATGCCGCCGCCAAAGAGTTGCTGAATTATTATCGGACACGGACTTCCGTTCAACATCCGGTCGACAGAACACAGAAAAAGTCCTCACTGGGAAAGTATGCGAGAGCCGGTGATATTGAAACGGCAAACAACGCATTGAAACATATCTTCGTTGGGCAGTCGGCATATCCGCCGCACTTTTGCGGAGAGGACATCAACTGGGGCAGCCGTCCTGTCCCCGACAATGAATGGGTGTGGCAGTTGAACCGAATGGGTTTTTGGACGGCAATGTCCAAAGCATATTGGCACACCGGTGATGAAAAATATGCCGAAGAGTGGGTTTTTCAATTAACCGATTGGGTGAAAAAGAATCCGCGGGACAAAGAACACGCTTATGCTTGGCGTTCAATCGAAGCCGGTATCCGCGGTCAGCAATGGACGCATCTCTTTCAGCACTTCCTCGATTCACCTGCTTTTACGCCGGAGTTTCTCGTTGTATTTCTTAACAGTTGTTATGACCATGCTGATTACTTAATGACCAAATACAGTGCAAGGAGCAACTGGGGTTTGATGGAAGCCGAAGGAATGGCGTTCATCGCTATCGTGTTTCCTGAATTCAAAGATGCCGAAAAATGGAAAGCGGAAGCAATCGTCCGATTGAACAAAGAAATCGACAATCAGGTTTATTCGGACGGACATCAGCGTGAACTTACCATCGGATACCACGTCGGCTGCATCGGCTGGTTCAGCAAGACGCTCGACTTGGCAAAGATGAACGGGATGGAAGACGCTTTTCCCGATTCATATCGGGCAAAGATTGAAAAAATGTGCGAAGTCCCCATGAAATTAGGAATGCCGGACGGGTCTAATACACAGTTCGGCGATTCATGGAAAGGCAGACCGGGCGGAAATTGGGGAATCTTGAAACTGTGGGCGGAAAGATATAATCGCCCCGACTTCTTGTATGTTGCAACCGAAGGCAAACAGGGTGAAAAGCCCAAAGAGACCGCCTTCGCTTACAAGGAAAGCGGACTATATTCCATGCGCAGCGGCTGGGATAAAAACGCCGTTTGTCTGATATTGAAATGCGGTCCTGACGGCGGCGGACATTCCCAGCCGGACAACGGCACCTTTGAATTGTACGCTGGCGGACGACATCTTATGCCCGACAGCGGCTGTTATATCTACAGCGGCGACCCGGAAAACCGGCGATGGTTTCGGCAAACGAAAATTCATCAAACGCTGACCCTTGACGGAAAGAACACGGCTTATGCTCCCAGACATTTGTATTGGCAGACCGACGATAACTTGGACGTGCTGGTTGTTGAAAATGCGGGTTATCCCGACCTCACACATCGGCGCGCTGTGTTTTTCGTTGATAAGAAATACTTCGTCATTGTCGATGAAGCAATCGGCAAAGGAAAGGGCGTCGCTGCAATTCACTTTCAACTTGCACCGGGTGAAGCGGTACTTGATGCCGACAACCAGACGGCTAGAACCGCCTTCAAAGACGGCTGGAATGTGTTAGTACAGAACGTCATGCCCAAAGATGCAAAAATGGAAGAAGAGGAAGGGCAAATATCCTACGTGTACACTAAGAAAGAACCCCGACCGGCGTTTCGCTTCAGTGTCCCCAAAACGGATGAGACCGGTATTCGCTATATCACCATCGTTGCGCCATATACTAAAACACCGCCGGAGATAAAAGTTGAATTGTTGGGTAATCCTGTCATCGGCGGCAATAAACTAGAATTGAAATTGTCAACGGACGGAAAATCCCGACAAATCGGTTATACTCTTTAATTCATTATTCCAACCATCCTGAATTTTTTTATGACACCAACTATGATTCGAAACTTCACATTCTGTTTTGCCGCATGGTTCTTGACGGCGGGGATTCTTTTCGCCGAGCAGCCAACTTATAAACTGCGTCCTTGGATAAAAACCGATGGAACAGAAACCAAGGCAACGTTTGTCGAAAAAAATGACGACGATGTAATTTTGCGAAGCGAGGACGGCTCCGAAACATTCACGATTCCATTTTCCAAATTGAAGAGAGCAGACAAGAATTATGTCGAATTCCAACTTGCCCAATTACTTAAGGAACCTGCAAATAAACCCGCTTACGAACTGCGGACTTGGACGACGAAAGTCGACGACAAAACAAACACAATCAAGGGAACCTTCGTCGAGAACAACAGGAACGAGGTAACGCTGCGGAGCGAAGATGACTCCGAAACGTTCAAAGTTAAATTGTCCGAACTAATTCAGGAGGACAAAGTTTATATCCGCAACATCGAGCGCGATATAGAAGCGGCTCGGGAACATCAGGCAGACCGCAGCGTGATTGACCCTATACAGGAAGGCCGGCATGTCATTTTCGCAGCCAACTGGTTAGAACTAGTGGGCGACGGAAATGACGGCACCATTACAAGAGAACAATTCGAAGCATGGCGTGAACGAATAGACAAACTGTGCGAATACTATGAAAAGTTCATGGACTATAAGGCATTAAGAGGCAACAAATTTTTCATTGACTTACAGCCGCCGGAATACTGGATGGAACGCGGTCGTGAGGTTCCAGCCGGAAATCCAAACAGGATTAACAGAGGGCGCAGCAGTGTTGAAACCTTCACCGGTCTGCAAGGCATGCGCGCCGATAACACAATATCCGGTACAATGATGCATGAATTCGGACATACGTACACACCGCCCAGTTCCAACAACCGAATGTTTCATTCCGACCGGGAAACCATTGCCGACTTTATGAGATTTTATGCAACAGAAAATTGCGGATTTCAACTTCCTTCTGATAAGACAATACCGGGAGCCCGGCACAGACAGTCCTATATTCAAAGCGTTCTGAGAAAATTTAACCAAAATAAGGACTTGCCGCCATTTCGTAAAGGTACTACGGGATATTTGCCGGAGCATGCGAACCGCACTAACAATGCATACGAACTTTATATGTACGGACTGGTCGATTTTGTCGGCTGGGAAACGTTTGGAAAAGCGATTCGAAGTTATCGGAACGGCACGTATGTGCCTGCCAAAACATATAATGAGACGATGACGCTGCCAAATGGTCAACAAACGTCAACTCCGGCTGCGCGTGCCCATGAATTTTTCGATTGTCTTGCTCATTTTCATGATGAAGCCCGCGCAAGTACAGACCCAGAAGTGCTGCGAAACATACCGCTTGCAGGCAGAAACCTCACCGGTGCACAAGTGTTAAGATGTCTGACGGACCAAGGCGAATTTCTTGACAAATATTTCACTGTCGAAACGACACCGCCCAGTACGAAGACGGAGACACCGGCGCAATCCGGTCCGCGTCCTGCCTGGATGTGCATCTCCGATGACCGCGCAGCGGAACTCTTTAACCGCTGGAATATCGTGAACGGTTATTATGATTACAATGAAGAGGATTATCGCGGCAGAAAGAACGTTCTCGTGACGTACCCGCATAGTCAAGAAATACCGTGTTCGCTGGAACGCCGAATAAACGTTTTGCCGAACAGGAAAACCGTGTTGACGGCGATTGTTAGTAATCATCAAAACACCGATTGGGAACTAGTGCTTCGTGTCAACGGTTCGGTAGAGAAAACCGTTTTGGTCAACGAAGAGTCGACCAAAGGCGGCTGGAAGAAATGCGAGTTTGACCTAACACCGTTTGCCGGTATGAATAACGTTCTGATTCAACTGGAACACAAGGCAGCCGGCAAGAGTGAAGAAGCAGGATATTGGACGGGTTTGACCATCATAGGCAGGTAGTTATTAAACAGGAGAACAAAATGTTCAGAATTTTTTTTATCTTCGTTTCGATTTTGTTTTTTGGAACTCTTTGTCTTCATGCCCAGACGAAGACGCTGCGTACCGCAGAGGGATTTACTTCCGTCGTACCTGAAGAATATCTTCAAGAGCGGGACGACATTCCTTCTTTCTGGGTTAGCACGCCCGAAGATATTGCCGGTTTTCTTGCCCGAACTATCAAGAAAGGCAAGTTGGAAGTCATCGGCACTTCAGCAGGCGGCAGACCGATTCACGCCGTCTTTTACGGCAAGCCGCGGCAGGGAAAAGGCACATCCACCTTTTCCGGTTCGCTGGGCTTTCGTGACATTCGGGCTTATCGCGGTCCTGACCATGAAAAAACCGTCTATTGGGGTATGGCAGCCGTTCACGGCTTTGAACAAGAAGGAATCGTCGGAATGGTCAACCTTCTTTCGGTTCTTGAAACCGGCAAAGACCTGCGCGGAAAAGAATGGAGGGAAATCACCGAACAAGCGGCGAAGATTGACCGCTTGATTTTAATTCCGCTCGTCAATCCCGACGGCAGAGCGAGAATTCCTATGCGTATGTTGAAGTATCGGGATAATCACACTGTTCTTGAATATCTCAACACCGGCGGCAATCCCGACGGAACTATCACCGGCTGGCCTCAATGTAAAGAATATATTCCTTTCGACTTTAGCCGTCCTGTTTTTCCCGGCGGCTATCCGAATGATGCTGGCATGAATCTTCAACACGACGATTTTCTCGGTAAGAAGCAGCCGGAAACGCAAGTGTTGTTTGACCTTGCGGCAAAGGAACGTCCCGACCTGATTATAAATATGCACACTGGCGCGGTTTATATGAACTTGCATCGTCCGTTTTGCGAACCGGTTTTGGCAGACGTTTTTGATAATTTGTACAGATATGTTCACAAGCGGCTGACGATTGAGAACCTTCAGGGAATAAAAGATATTGAATTGATTGACCCAAGTAAAGCGTTAGGTTCCGGTGCTTATAACATTGACACAGCACTCAATCTGCATTGCGGCGCATTGAGTGTGACGGTGGAGTCACCCAGTCATGCGTTTTCCCGCAAGACCTCACGCGGACTTGTTGAACACTCGCCGGAGATGCTGCTTGATGCTCAACTGTTCTGTCATCTTGAAGCAATTCGGTTTCTTGCTGAAACCGGCGGACGCTCAAAATGGACTTCGAACGTAAAAAAGTAAAACAGTATTAGCTTAGATTTTAATCCTGCGCTGCGCTGTATTGACGAATTTCTAATCCTATCGTATCCGAAATTATATGACGCATTTTATCGCCAACGGCAGAGTAATTGACCCTTCGCAGAAACTTGATGAAGTATGCACTCTGCGTATCGAAAACGGGAAAATAGCCGGCATTATCAAAGAAAATTGTATCCCCGGCATCGGCAATGACACCGTCTATGACGCTGCCGGTAAAATCGTCGTTCCGGGCTTGATTGACATGCACGTCCACTTGCGTGAACCCGGCAGAGAAGAAGACGAAACCATCGAAACCGGTACAAGAGCGGCAATTCACGGCGGTTTTACCTCCGTTGCGTGTTGTCCCAACACCATTCCGCCGGTTGATTCGCAGGCAACAGTCGAATTCATTCAGCATCAAGCGGCAAGGAGCAATAACTGTAACGTCTTCGTGATATGCTGCATCAGCAAGAACCGCGAGGGAAAAGAACTTGCGGAACTCGGTCAACTGTTTTCCGCAGGCGCAGTTGCTTGCAGCGATGACGGTTCACCAGTGGAAGATGCCGAGTTGATGCGGCGGGCTTTGGAATACTGCTTGATGTTCGGCAAGCCGCTGCTGAGTCATTCCGAAAATACTTCGCTGACAAATGGCGGTGTAATGAACGAAGGCACGATTTCAATGCATCTCGGTCTCAGCGGCATACCCGCTGTCGGTGAAGATGCTGCCGTTGCGCAGGATATTGCACTTGCCGAAGCAACCGGCGGACAACTGCATCTGATGCACATTTCCACTGCCGGAGCGGTATCAATGGTGCGGCGCGCAAAAGAACGCAATGTCAATATCACTGCCGAGGTGACACCGCACCACTTAACGCTTGACGATGCAAATCTTTGTTCGTTTGATACCAATTTCAAGATGAGTCCGCCGCTGCGGAGCAGGGAACACATTGAGGCGTGCATTGCCGGTCTGCTTGACGGAACGATTGATGTGATTGCTTCCGACCACGCACCGCATGCCCTTGAAAAGAAAATGCGGGAACTCGACCAGGCGCCATTCGGCATCATCGGGCTGGAAACCGCTCTGCCGCTGATGATAACGAAGTTTGTGAATACCGGTATTCTTGACTGGGCGACGCTGGTCGAGAAGATGTCATTAAATCCTGCAAGGATTCTTAATCTGCACAGTAAAGGTTCGCTGCAAGCCGGTAAAGATGCTGACATAACGATAATTGACCCGAATGTAAAATGGACAGTGACGAAAGAAGGTCTTCATTCCAAGAGCAAGAATTCGCCTTATCTCGGCTGGGAATTAACCGGCAAAGCAGCAGCGGTGTTTGTCGGCGGAGAAAGGAAGTTATAATAAACGGCAGTCAAAGAGGCGGGCAGCTTTAGCCCCCCCGCTTGAAGCCGCTTGCCGTTTTCGGCAGAATAAGTTATAATTGTACATAGTTGTTTTTCAACATTTTTTGGAGTTGCAGAATATGACACAAGACCAATCTAACGAATCCGTAAATCGAGGCAGGCGCGAACTGCTGGGAAAAATCGCTCTCGGCGGTGCCGCTCTAACCGCCGGCGGAACCTTCATAAGTTATGAAGACGAAGTTCTGGCACAGGAAATGCAAAAAGAGGTGCCAAAAGACGTTACTCTGGACGCATTGTCCGGCGCGTCAAGAACGCATACCAACTGGGCGAAGTTTGCCGACCTGAAAAAGAAAATGACAACGGCAACTATCGGAGGCATCGAATTCAGCCGAATGATGATGGGCGGAAACCTCATCGGCGGCTGGGCGCACTCACGGGACTTAATGTACGTCTCCGATTTAGTGAAAGCATATCACACCCGCGATAAAATCATTGCTACTTTCAAAATGG
>WRCR01000115.1 GCA_009783865.1 Planctomycetaceae bacterium
AGAAATCTCATATTGGTTATTGCTTGTTGTTTATTAAACTATAAGAGGAAAAATTATCAAATGAAAAGTATCGTTTATAGTTATACAACATTCAATCGAAAATACCAGCCGCCTTCAATGTTTCCGGGCGGAATCGCAAACCGCCTAGCAAAAAGTGCTGGTTTTCACTGCTCGTATTATATTTTTTTCTAAACCTTGTCAGTGCATATTAAATATGATACAATGCGGACGTTCGTTTCACCACTTACTTTCCTTTCAGAGAGAATCTTATGCGAATTACACGGCGTAACTTTATCGGGCAAACTTCGGCTTTATTAACAGCGTCAGCGTTTGCCGCTCCTGCGATTTTACGGGCGCAGGATGTCAATTCTAAACTCAATGTCGCCAGCATCGGTGTCGGCGGTATGGGCAACTTCAGCGTCCAAGGTGTCAAAGGCGAAAACTATCTCGCTATGTGTGACGTTGACGGCGCACGAGCAAAAGGAAACTTCGAAGCATTTCCCAATGCGAAAAAATTCACCGACTTTCGAAAACTACTGGACGAATTCGGCAGCAAACTTGATGCCGTCACCATTTCAACGCCCGACCACATTCACGCTGCGGCGGCTGTTGCTGCAATGAACCGCGGCATTAACGTCTATTGCGAAAAACCGCTCGGTCACGATGTCGGAGAAGTCCGCAAGATGATTGAAATCGCCAATGCGAAAAAACTGAAAACCCAAATGGGAACGCAGATTCACGCAAACGACAATTACCGCCGCGTTGTCGAATTAGTTCAGGCAGGCGCAGTCGGCAAAATCACTGACGTTCACGTTTGGTGTGGGGCAGCGCAGGGAGGCAGACCGATACCGCCCGGCGATTTTCCAATTCCCGAAACGCTTGATTGGGACTTGTGGCAAGGTCCCACGAAAGTGCGTCCGTATAATCCCTGTTATCTGCCGGGAAGTTGGCGGGCTTATTGGGCTTTCGGTACTGCAACACTCGGCGACTTCGGCTGTCATTACATGGACTTGCCGTTCTGGGCTTTGGGCTTGCGGCATCCGAAAACCATTGAAGCCGACGGACCGCCGGTTGACCCCGAATGCTGTTCAAACAATTTGAGTGTCAAATACACTTATCCGAAAACCGACAAGCACGAAGCACTGACATTAACGTGGTACGACGGTTCGCGCCGACCAACGCTTTTGAAAGAACACGGCATGAAGGAATGGGGTTCCGGCGTGATTTTCGTCGGTTCAGAAGGGTTCCTGCTTGCGAATTACGATGCGCATCATCTCTATCCTGAAGCGAAATTTGCAGATTATAAGAGACCTGAGAAATCCATTCCGTCTTCGCCGGGGCATCACGCCGAATGGCTTAATGCGATTAAGAACAACGGAACGACTTCCTGTAACTTCGATTATTCCGGTACGCTGACCGAAGCGGTGCTTCTCGGTGTCGTTTCTTACCGCAGCGGCAAGAAGTTAAATTGGGATGCGGTTAAATTCACCACCGGAGTTCCTGAAGCGGATGCCATTCTGCATGCAGAACGCCGCAAGGGCTGGGAATTGGTGTAATTCAACCGTGTCTGGATTATCAAAACCATTTTTACGTTCTTCCGTTTCTTCCGTGCTGGATTCAATGCCGCCGGAAGAACGAAAGAATAAAAGCGACCGCATATTTCAGAAAGTTGCTTCAACGGAACATTACCATCTTGCGAAAGAAACAGAATCGCTGATGATTTATCTTCATTTCGACAGCGAAGTACAGACCGTTCCGCAATTTTGTGCAGCACCCGATTATGGTATGCCGATTGTTGTTCCGTTTTGCTATAACAACGAAATCGTACCGGTAAAAGTATTTTCCTTTGATGAACTTCAAGTTGGTGTTTTCGGAATACTCGAACCGAAGTTATCGATTCGGTCACAAGCGGAACGACTGATAGAACCGGAGAAACTCCGCTGTGTTCTTGTCCCCGGACTTGCGTTTGACGAACAATGCCGCCGTCTAGGTCGCGGCAAAGGTTATTACGACCGCCTTCTGAAACGGATACAGTTGAAACGTTTGCCGCCGCAGTGCGTTTCCATTGGACTGGCGTTTGAATGTCAACTCGTTTCCGAAGTACCGGTCAACGATAGTGATATACCGGTCTTGATGGTTATTACCGAAGAGAGGTTAATCAAGAGCCGTCCTTAATGCCGCCGCCGTAAAGATTTGCGGATACAACTTTTCGTAATACCAAAGTTTGGCGAAGTACAATCCGATGGGCGACGGCTTCTGCCAATCGCCGTTTTCAACTTGCTCAACGAGAAACTTTATTCCGCTGCGATAGAAGGAATCGATTTTTTCGGTGTTTTTCGCTTGCGGATGTTTCATGAAGTGTGCAAGTGCTTCGGTAACGAGAGCGGTTTCTTCGATAGTCGAAACGAACTGTGTTTTATCATCGGGTGTTTTATTGCCGCGTTCTTCCGGTTTGGCACCCCAGCCGCCGTCATGATTTTGTGTGTTGAGCAGATAATCAATTCCGCTCCGAAGCATATCGTTTGTCTCTTCCTGCATCGTTTGATTTTCACAGCGGTATGAACACAGCGCGCTAATCACCTTTGCGGTGCCGTAAAACGGATTTGCGTCGTCCGGCAGATATTGATTGCCGAACCAAAGCGGAATCCACGAACCGTTCTGCTGCTGTGCTGCACGCAAAAAGGTGTGCATCGCTTTCATAGAGACAGACATCTTTCGTTTCAACGAATTGTTCCACGCCGGATGTTTCGATAATTCAGTTGTCAGAGCATCCGATTGAAGCAGCGTTGAAAAAGCACGGAGACAATGCGCGGTAATATCGGGACTGCTTTTATCGAAAGGAAGAATACCCCAGCCGCGGCAGAAAGTTGGAATTCCGCCGTCGGCATTTTGCAGTTTCAACAGCCATTGAATACCGGCAATGCATGCCGTAATAATTTCAGATGATACCTTCGCATTTTTTATTATGGGAAAGAGTTCTGTCAGTGCCAGGAGCGCGCCGGCGGTGTCATCGGCATCCGGTACTGCGCCGCTCAAATGTGTCCAGCCCCAGCCGCCCGGTTCTGCTCCCGTGAATGGATGCCGCTCTTTATGTTGACACGCAAGAATATATTTCGCCAGCGGCAGCAATTTTCGGCTGCCTAAATGCTCCCTTCCAAGAGCGTTGACGGAAAGCGTTGTAGTCCAGAGTGCGAGATTGGTATCAATCGCCCATGAACCGTCTTCACGAATCGAATAGTTCAAAAACCGAATACCGGAACGGACCACGTTGGATTCCGAATGTCCCGCTGCGATTAGCGACATCACCGTAAATGCTGTCAGCGGAACGGCTTCGAGGTAGCCGCCGCTTTCCGGCTGCATATTTTCAATGAGCCGCAAAGTGCGTTTTATCGATAACTTTCGCAAAAGATAGAAAAACGGCTCTCGGGTTGGAGCGAAAGAAAACCTGACTTGCCCGATTGCGACCAATGCCGGTATCGCATAACTGACGACGTGCAAATTCAATAATCGAAACATTGACTGCGGCAGTGCTGCCCGCTCAAAGGGCAGTTGCGGTACATTTTCCCAGCGGACAAGACCGGCAAGTGCAGCGTTTGCGAGTATTGGAACAGAAAAAGTGTTGTCTTTTCCGTACCGCTGTTTTACCGCTTCGACACCGCCTTCTTTTTCGATGTAATGGTCAGCCCGCTGTATAACGGTTTCATTGCCCGGAATGATTGACGCACCGGAGAGTATGAATGCCGATTTTACCAGAACCGATGTTGATATGTTGGAAATGCTTTTGTCGGTATCGCCCCAGCCGCCGTCTTCATTTTGATTTTTCAGCAGGTAGTTAATACCTTGTTCGATGTGCGCATCGGTTATTGATTCTTTCTGCGGAAAGATATTTCGATATACCGACAGTGCGCTGACGGCGGTAGCGGTTGAAAGGGCTGATGCCGAAAGTTCCCCTGTCCATCCGTTTTCGGCGCATTGCGAAAACAAGCCGTCTGAAACGGTTTGAAATGCTTTTCCGACACGCATTATTAGGGGAAGTTCTTTCATTGTCTTATTATAGCAGGTTTTTTGCCGCGTTGGTAGAGTCCGACTTCTAATTTTGAGAAGATTCTCTACTTGCATCCTGTCCCAAAAACGATAAAATAACTTTCTCCCCCTTGAAACTAAAATGCAGTAGAAATGCAGTCCATGGCAAAACGTGCCGGTAATACCAGTTTCGCCCTTAACTCCGCCAAGAGAGCGAAGAATGATGAATTCTATACGCAGATGACGGATATCGAGAAAGAAGTTTGGTACTACAGGAGTCAATTCAAAGGTAAAGTAATCTTTTGCAACTGTGATGCCCCTTACGAAAGCGACTTTTTTAAGTATTTTGCGCTGAATTTTAATTTTTTCGGTTTAAAAAAATTGATTGCAGCCTGTTATGCAGGTTCGCCCATTGCCAATACGGAGTTATCGCTGTTTGAGTATGAGCCGGCAGAAGATAGAACAACAAGAGCCCCGCATAAGATAGAAATCGCGGAGGTTGAAGATTACAACGGTGACAGTGCTGTTAACTCGGCGGACGTTGAAAACTTGCTGCGAAACAAAAAGAACGTCTTGACAAGATTGAACGGCGACGGTGATTTCCGCTCGCAGGAATGTATCGAGTTATTAAAACAAGCGGATATTGTCGTTACTAATCCGCCGTTTTCGCTGTTTCGGGAATATGTTGCGCAATTGATGGAGTACAAAAAGGAATTTTTGATTATTGGAAATGTCAATGCAATCTCTTATCAAGAAATTTTTCCGCTTATACGAGACAACAAACTTTGGCTTGGTGAAAGTATTCACAGCGGTGATAGGGCGTTCAGAGTTCCCGACTATTATCCGCTTAGTGCCGTCGGCTGCGGAGTGGACGAAAATGGACACCGATTCATTCGGGTAAAAGGAGTGAGGTGGTTCACAAATATACAGGTAACGAAATCGAAACGTTATGATATGCTGCCCCTCTATAAACAATATAATCCAAAGAAATACCCCAAATACGATAATTATGACGCTATTGAGGTATCAAAAGCAGCGGAAATACCTGCGGACTATGATGGTGCAATGGGTGTGCCGATAACGTTTCTAGATAAGTATAATCCGAATCAGTTTGTAATCATCGGATTGGCAGCCGGCGGTTACAATCGTGAAATCGTCGGACTTGAAAAAAATCCCGATATTAAAGATGCCAGACCGCTCATCAACGGGAAAAATACTTATGCACGCATATTTATTTGTAAGAAAGCAGAAGCGCAATCGTGCGGGTAATTAACTGTTATCTGTTAGCATAGGCGTATTTCAGAAATACAGTAATCCTGCGCCCCCAATGAATCCGTTTTCACCTCCGCTACTTTGGGTCAAGCAGCGGCATCGGAAAGACCTCGTTATAAACATGTTCTCTTGCCATGATTTCTTCGAGTTCACGCAACTTCTCCGGAAATTTTGCGGCAACATCATTGGTTTCAAAGAGGTCTTCCGCAAGATTGTAGAGTTCCGTCTTAACATCTTTTATCGTTTTATTCTGTCGTGCTGCTTTCTGCAACTCGGTTCGCACGGCTTTCCAATCGCCGACAATCACCGTTTGCTGACCGCCGTAACCGGATGATTCCCGATACAAAAACGGACGCGGCTCCTGCTTTTTGCCTAACAAGGTCGGCAAAATACTGATTCCATCCACCTTCGGCTTGTCAACCGCTTTTTGACTTGCGGTATCGACTATGTCGAGGAAAGTCGGCATCCAATCCTCAAAGCCGGAAACCCTATCGGTAGTCGACCCTGCAACAACTTTGCCTTTCCATACAACAATACACGGTGCGCAAATACCGCCTTCGTACATATTGCCTTTTCGTGACCTCAACCCGCCGGTCGAATTGAAAAAGTTGGAATCCACTCCTCCGGCATCGTGAGTTGCGCCGTTATCACTTGTAAAAACGATGATAGTGTTGCCGTAAATCCCCTTTTCTTTGAGCAGCGCAATAAGTTTGCCGACAGCGCGGTCGAATCGGGTAATCATTGCCGCATAAGCCGCTCGGGGAGCGTGATGCGGAACATAACCATTATTACCCAAGTACGGCGGGTCATCCCAAAGCCCTTCGTATTCTTTCAAGGAGTCCTCCGGGACTTGCAAGGCAACGTGGGGAACTGTCGTAGGCCAATAAAGAAAGAACGGTTTTTCGGCATTTTCTTCGACAAATTCCAAGAGTTTAGCGTTGATGATGTCTGAACTGTAATTCTGACCTTGAAATTTTTTGAAAACGGAAACATCGGTGACATCCGCACCTTCGGGAAGTTTACCGTGACCGGGTACCGGATGTTCGTTGATGATGACTTTCGTGTCATTATCCCAAAGATATTCGGGATAGAACGAGTGGGCAACTCGCTGACAATTATAGCCGAAGAACTTGTCAAAACCGATGCGTGTCGGAGAAGACACGGAGCCGGGATAACCGAGTCCCCATTTTCCAAAACCGCCGACAACATAACCGCGTTTTTTGAGTTCACCGACAAGAGTTGGCGTGTTTTCCGGCATGGCTCTCTGTCCTTCCGGCTGCACTTCGCTGTTATTACGAATGACGCAATGTCCGGGGTGCATTCCGGTCATCAAAACGGCGCGGGAAGGTGCGCAAACATTATTACCGGAGTAATGCCGTGTGAATTTCATACCGCTTGCCGCAAGGGAATCGATATTCGGCGTTTTGATTTTCGTTTGCCCGTAGCAGCCCAAATCGCCGCGTCCGAGGTCATCCGCAAGAATGAACACGATGTTCGGCAATTTTTCCGTTTGGGTGGAAGCAAACGCAAAAGATGTCAGGGATACAGCCAAACTGCATAACAAGAACGAAAGAAACACTTTTCTCATATAACACCTTCAGAGTGCCGGAATTTAGGGATACGACGCTTTTATTTACGAATTCTCATAAGTGTACCAACTGATGCAGACAAATACAAGACACACCTGCGGTGTTGCCGAACCGCAAATGACGTAAACTTGCCGATTAAATAATTTCGATGTATAATGACGGCGTTGAAATACGAAAACCGTTTTGACCGGAGGAATAAAATGTCAACACAATCCTTGCCGAATGTTCCAGAGCAAAATTCCGAAACGGAACTAACCGAAGAAGAACGTGAACGAAAATTAACGGCATACTATGAACGCGAAATCCAAAAAGCCCTTGAAAGCAACCAGTGGATTCCCTTAACACCGGAATACTGGAACGAATTTCTCCGAAAACGGGAAGAAATAAAAGCCGCTAGAAAAGCCGGAAAACAATCATGAGTTTATTGCTCCGCATTGAAACAAATGCCGAGAACGATTTGTCGGAAATCGGCAATTACTTCGACGAAATCAGCGATACGCTTTCGCAGAAATTTTATACGCAGTTTTGGAAAACGGCACAAAAACTCACCAAGTTTCCTGACCTCGGCGAAAGACGTGACTATTCCAATCCCGAATACACCAATATACGCATTTGGCAAGTTGACGGCTTTCCGAATCACTTGATTTTCTACCGTCTTAAAGACGACATGTTGCAAATCCTGCGTGTACTCCATGGGGCAAGGGACTACGAAACGATATTTAACGAAGAGTAATAATAATGAAACATCCCAAGCGGTTCTTGTATCTCGGCATCGTTCTCTTGATATGCGGTGCGGCTGCGTTTTTCGTCCGGCAGCAAATATTTCCGCCGAAGATGAGTCCATCTGAGTACCTCCTGAAGCACAATATTCAGACGCTGGAAGGTTTGACCGAAAAGCACTTTGAATTTCTATTGTCCGGCGTTCCGAAGAAACATCGCAAGGGCATGGTCGAGAAACTGACCGATATTGACAAGATGTCCCCGGCAATGAAACAAGGGATAAACGAACTATACGGCATTGTCTATTGCTACAAGGATTATCCGCCCGTGTACGACCCGGGACGGAAATCGGAATACATCGAAAAATCGGTTGCCGAATGGTATCAGTACACTGACGATAGAATAGAAAAATTTAAAAACTGGCGGGAAAAAGACCCGAAAACACGTGAGTCCGAATCCTTGGTACGGTCTTTGTATTTATTTCAACTGTCGGAACAGCAAAAAGAGCGGCTCCGCAACGGCAAACCGATGTTTGACAACCCTTATATTGGATTTTTGGCAAACATATCTTCCGCTTCGTGGGAATCCGCTTTGTGGGGACATTCTGACCCAGTGCAGGCATACATGTTTGAACGCCGCAACGAGGAACTCGCACCGCTGAAAGTTGACGCAACGCCGAACCTTGTGCAACTGAACTTGACGATAGGCGACATTGAACGCTGGGACGGCTCGACCAGTTTGCAGCCGGTTGCCCGCATCATCGCTGCCCGCGCTGCCGAAATTCCGTGGAAATGGCGGCCTCCCGGCAGTTTTCATCAACGAGACGGTTCCGAAATTGTACTAACTGACCATTATTTGTGGGCAGTCGACGATGAAGTAGCAATCGTACCGGAAGAAAATTACAATCGTCTTTATACAAGATTTCCGTCGTATCACCCAAACGCACTTTCTGCGTCTCCGCTCCCAAAGTACGCGCCTGGATTTAGACCGACATCGGAATTTTTGAATTACTTCAAGTTCAACCAGACACATGGTGCGTTTGTCAACGTGATTGAAGGTCATCGGGACTTGATGTTCGCCACACGCCGACCGTCACCGGACGAATTGAAACTCGCCAAGGAGAAGAACGTTGAATTGGAATGTACCCCGTTTGCGCGGGACGCTTTTGTGTTCATCGTCAATCGGCACAATCCCGTCCGCAATTTGACTTTACAACAAGTCCGTGATATTTTTGCAGGCAAAATCACGAAATGGAAAAGAGCCGGCGGTTTCGCCGGAACGGTGCATCCGCTAATCCGCGACCGCAATTCGGGAAGCGAAGAACTCATGCGGGAACTCGTCATGAAAAACGTGCTGGTTCCCGCCAATTTCCGGCACCAGTTAATCAGCGGCATGAGCGGACTTTTCGATGTGTTGGAGAAGGACATGGAAGGCATCGGATATACCATTCTCTACTATGACCGCTATATGGTGTGCAATCCGCATACCCGAACACTGCTAATTGACGGCATTGAACCGTCACCGCAAACGGTCGCCGATGGAACCTATCCGTTATTGTATGAATGTGTTGCCGTCACCCGAAAAGGCGGACCGAAGCGGGCGCAAGACATTGTCGATTACCTCGTTTCGGAAGAAGGGCAAGCCGTTATCCGCGAAACAGGATACTGTCCATGGCTCGGCGGCAAGTGAATGTGCTTGCACATTCACGAACTTGCTTATCCGGTGATTTTGTGTATAACCAACGCTATTGGAGTACGAAAACCGATTTGAATGGAGGAATAAAATGTCAACACAATCCTTGCCGAATGTTCCAGAGCAAAATACTGGAGTAGAACTAACCGAAGAAGAACGAGAACGGAAAATTTGGGCTTATTACGAACAAGAAGTATTGAAAGCCATTGAAAGCGACCGGTGGATTCCGGGAACACCGGAGTTTTGGGAAAATCTCCGTAAAGAAGCCCATGAACGCCGTGAAGCCCGTAAAACGTCTGCCGCATTAAGAAACCAATGAATCGTTTTGCCCATTACGAAGAGGAGGCAAAGCAAGACCTCGCCGAGATTTTCGATTATCTCGATATGAACAGCGAAACGGCGGCGGACAAGTTTTACGACGCGGTCGAAAAAACTATTCTGCGATTGTTGAAGTCCCCGGACCTCGGCGAATTTTGCCGATTCGATAATCCGAAGACGGAAGGAATGCGAATTTGGCGTGTCTCCGGATTTCCGAACCACTTGATATTCTATCGTTCCAAAGACGAGATGTTGCAAATCCTGCGAGTCCTTCACGGAGCAAGGGACTACGAAACGATATTTAACGAAGAGTGAAAAAGTGCAGCCAACTACGTCTGTTTGAAAACGATGTTTTGCACTTTCTCTATATCAACATCGGCTGGGGCAACCTTGTCTTGCAATGCAACGGCGGCAGCCGTTCCGACACCGGCACCCATAGCCAGACAGATATTTTGTACGCGATAACTTGCGTGGGCTTCATGACTTCCGCTGATACAGCGTCCGACAACCAAGAGTCCTTCGACCTTCTGCGGAATCATACACGTCAATGGAATATCATACGGCTGAACGCGGGCTGCCGTTCCCTGCACTTCCTGATG
>WRCR01000116.1 GCA_009783865.1 Planctomycetaceae bacterium
TACCTTCGCAACGCACTGTAATTGCTTGCGGCATGCGTGTATTCATAAGCGGGACGCACAGCGAATATATCGGTGTTCTTATCATAGACGAGTGCCTGCGATTCCAATTCGGGATGTCCTTCGAGAACAAGTCCGCCGGCACCCAACGACGGATAGCCGTCTTCATCGTAAATCCAGATGCGGAGACCGATTTCCTTTGCACTGCTGACCAACTGTTTGAAACGTTTCCATTCGTCATCATTGCGCAGGTAGCCGCCGGTCTTATGTTCACTAGCGGTAGTGTTCGTAATGCGAAACGGCGAAGGCACATTCACGACTAGACCGCCAAGACCGCAGTCGTCTTTGTAGTACCGCAGTTTTTCCGGCGTGATGCGTTCACCGTAATAACCGTGAATGATTTGCAGCGGACGATTCTTCGCCGAAGGATTGTTCCACTCGGCAGTCCACTTCTCCGGCAGTTCAGCCGCTTGGACGCAAGAATACAACGCAAAGAAAGCACAAAGGAACAATAACGTGAGAGTTCGTTTCATAGCGGTATGAATCAAAAACGGAAATAATATGTTAAAATACCAATCATTCATTTTCCGAAAAGACATTTCCTTTGTCAACGGGTTCAACAACATGCTCATACGATTTTTATACCGCTGCATTACCGGTGTTTCATGGCGTTTGTTATTCAAGGCGGCATATCTCTGGTGCTTCAAAGGATTTTTTGCACTCCGCGCTTTCAAAAAGCGGAATAAAAAAGGAATCCTATTTCCGCCGTTCTTGTTTTTTTCGCTTACCGATAGATGCAATCTCCGCTGCCGCGGCTGCTGGGTTACACCGCCGAATCAAGTTAAGGATTTATCCCTTGAAAGCATCGAAAACGTCATCAAAGCGGGACAAAAAAATTCCGTCTATTTTTATACTTTGCTCGGCGGCGAACCCTTTCTTGCACCGGCGATGTTTGACATCATCGCAAAACATCCCGAAGCATATTTTCAAATCATAACCAACGGCTTTTTTCTTAATCAGGAAAACACTGCGTTAATCAAAAAATATGGCAACGCATCGCCGCTTGTCAGCATTGACGGCTTTGAAGAAACCAACGATGCCCGGCGCGGTACCGGTTCGTTTGAAAAAGCAATCAACGGCTGCCGGGAATTGCAGCGGCAGAAAATTTTATACGGTGTTGCTGCCGTTGTAACGGAACAGAATTTTGACGATGTCGTTAGCGAAAAATTCGTGCAGCACTTTATCAACCTTGGCGCGTCCTATCTTTGGTTTTATCTTTTCAGACCAATCGGTATTGATTCTGCGCCGGAACTTGCCGCCGAACAGAACCGCATCATTGAATTCCGAAAGAAACTGCTTGATATGCGGCGCAAAATGCCGATTATTCTGATAGACACGTATTGGGACGCAAAAGGAAGAGCGGTCTGTCCCGCTTCGAAAGGAATGTCGTTTGTGATTTCGCCGAACGGCAGTGTAATTCCCTGTCCGCCGCTTGCCGTTGCTAAAGAAAAGGTTCAGGATAACGGCGGCGATTTTTTCAAGACGGTGAACGAAAGCGGTTTCCTGCGCCGATTTCAGGAGTTCATTGAAAACCATTATGACGGCAAAAATTCGCAGGGCTGTATTATTCTTGACAAACCGAAAGAATTAGCAGAGTTTCTGCGGAAGGAAAACGTCAACGATGTCAGCGGACGCAATTTTCTTGACGAATTGGAAACGTCAACGCCGAAGACCTCGCAGTATTTGCCGAATGATGAAATTGCCGAAAACTACTGGGTGTATAAGATACTGAAAAAAATGCTGTTTTTCGGAATGGGGGCATACGGGTAAATGAATCTGCAACTGCGGTCAAAAACGTTCTCTCTCGACAAACCGGTTTTTATGGGAATCATCAACGTCACGCCCGATAGTTTTTCGGATGGCGGGCGATATTTCAATGTTTCAGACGCAATCGAAAGAGCGTTGCAGTTAATCGAAGACGGTGCCGGTATTCTGGACATCGGCGGTGAAAGTACCCGACCGGGTTCGGACTCCGTTGACGAAAAGGAAGAATTGCGGCGGGTAATACCGGTTATTGAAGCAATCATTGATGCTGCGAAAAACAGTGTTCCGCTGTCAATCGACACGGTTAAACCCAATGTTGCAATAGCGGCAATCAAGGCGGGTGCGGAAATTATCAACGATGTTTCACCGGCAACTTCACCGGAAATGCTTGCCGTATTGCAAAAAACCGGTGCGGCTTATTGCTTGACACACGCTATCGAAACACCGAAGACGATGCAGGATAATCCGAAATACGAAAATGTTGTCGAAGAAGTTTTCACATCGTTAAAACAACGGCGCAGCGAACTGCTCCGACACGGAATCGAGCCGGAAAGAATCGTGATTGACCCCGGCTTAGGTTTCGGCAAAACAACACAGCATGACTGGCAATTGGTCGAAAACATTCAACGGTTTCATGCGATTGGTTCACCGCTGCTTGCCGGTCATTCCCGCAAGCGGTTCATTGCCGAAACATTTTCAGACAGAGACGCAGGAACCGTTGCCGTGACGCAAAAATTGCTGGACGCAGGCGTGCAGATTGTTCGTCTGCATGAAATCAAACGGCGGGTTATCACCCGCCGCTCTTAATATCTCCAAACAACGTGAACGGCGCAGCATTTTCAATAACAGAGTCAAGTATCTTTCCAACCGGCGTTTCGTCCGGCGAATCAAATACCACAATGCGGTCGCATGGTGTCCGTCCCGAAAGTTGAACCGTCCCGTCATCATAACGTTTCGATACGCCTTCAACGAGTATCGTTTTCATCTGTCCGATAAATTGCCGATTAAGTTCCAGCGAAGTGCCGTTCTGAATGTCAAGCAAGGCGTTATTCCGCAGCCGTTTCACTTCGTCCGACACATCATCGGTGTATAACTCCGCCGCTTTCGTGCCGGGACGTTCACTAAACTTGAAAATAAAACTGTTCTTGAAACGTCCATAACGGACTAAATCGGCTGTCGCTTCAAACTCGTCGTCGGTTTCGCCGCAAAAGCCGACTATGAAATCCGATGTCACCGAAACATTCGGTATCGTTTCGTAAATGCGGTCTAGCATTTCCTTGTATTCCGACAATGTGTATTGCCGCTTCATCCTTTTGAGAACGGAGTCCGAACCGCTCTGCGCCGGAACGTGAATGTGTTCCATTACTTTCGGCAAATCCCGCACCGCTTGCAGCAAATCATCGGTGATGCCGGTCGGATAATTGGAAACGAATCGGATACGCCGCAACTCGTCAATCTCGGACAATCGATAAAGCAAGTCAGTTAAATGAACCGTCTTGCCGTCTTCATTGTAATTGTAAAAATTGACGGTTTGTCCGATGAGCGTGATTTCCTTAACCCCTTGTCCGGCAAGGATTTTGACTTCGTCAATGATGTCTTTCGGCGGGCGGCTTTGTTCGGGACCTCTGACGCTTGGAACGATGCAATAAGTACAAAATTTGTCGCAGCCGAACATTATCCGCACCATTGCCTGATAAGGATTCGGACGGACTTCAGAAAGCCGCAGCGGGTCAAACAGCCGGAAACTTTCGGCAACATCAACATTGCGGTTAGAGCAGCGGTTCAAACCAAGAAGCATTACAGGTTCGGCAGCGCAGCCGCTGTTTTTTTCTTCGATGAAACGCAAAACGGTTTTTGCTAATTCGTCAAGCGAACCAGGTCCGAGAATGAAATCAACAAAAGGTGCACGGCGAAAAATTAACCCCTGGTCTTTTTGCGCCATGCAGCCCATTACGCCGATAACGCCGCTTGGTTTTACATCGGTCTTCCAATGTTTCAAGCGTCCCAATGCGCTGTATATTTTATCTTCGGCATGCTGACGGATACTGCAAGTGTTGAAAAGAATCACGTCGGCTTGTTTCGTATCATCAACTTGTTTGAGACCGGCGCGGACTAGTGAAGCGGCAGCAATTTCGCTGTCGAGAACGTTCATCTGACAACCAACTGTTTCGATGTAAAAACTACTGGAAGGGTTCACGTAATTATCTCCTTGGCGGTTCTATGAACCGCCGCTAAACGCTAAACTTGTTTATTATCCGCAATATGTTATACTCAATACTGCGATTGTGCAATCCCTTGATATTACCCTTTTATCGAAAGGCAACATTATGTCGACCATGAACAGACGTTCTTTTTTGAAAAGTACTGCCGTTGCAGCGGGCAGTACTTCAGTATTCGCCATCTCCGGCACAGCGGCATCGGGACAGATTTTAGGTGCCAATGACCGCGTCCGAATCGCCGTCGCAGGTGTCGGCAGTCGCGGCGGCGGACTTATAAACGAATTCGGAAAAGTCCCAAACGTTGAAATTGTGTACATCGTCGACGCTGACCGGAAAAAAGTCGACCAGCGAATCGGCGAACTCGAAAAGAAAACCGGAAAAGCCCCCAAAGGAACGCAGGACTATCGTGTTATGCTAGAAGATAAAGAAGTCGATTGCGTTGTCATCGCAACAATCGATGTATGGCATTCCTTGCAAACCATCTGGGCTTGTCAGGCAGGCAAAGACGTTTATTGCGAAAAGCCGGTCAGTCAAAGATTGTTTGAAGGACGCAAATGTGCCGAAGCCGCTCAAAAGTATAACCGGATTGTGCAGCATGGAACGCAGCGCCGCAGCGAAGACAGCTGGGCAAAAGTCGCTGCTGCGGTACAAAACGAAAAGTATGGAAAACTCATCGCTGTCAAAACGTATGCTAACCGTCCCCGTCCTCCTATCGGTTTCAAACCGATTATTGCGCCGCCGGAAAATCTCGACTGGGACCAATGGCTCGGACCCGCTGCGAAAATGGAGTATCACGAAAATCTTCACCCGTACAACTGGCATTGGTTCTGGGACACCGGAAACGGTGAAATCGTCAACAACGGCGTTCACTTTTTCGACTTATGTCTTTGGGCGTTGAATAAAAAGAATCCCAGCAGTGTCATTGCTTTTGGGAGCCGCTTTGTTAAATCTCCGGAGACCAATTACAAAGACCAAGGGCAAACGCCGACAATTCTGTTCGCACTTTACGATTTTGACGGTATTCCGGTGATACATGAGACCTGTAACCTTGCCGGTCCCAAAGACAAATGGAATCCGCTGGAAACAACCGAGTTTTATACGGAGCAGGGAGTCATACGCGGCGCAACTTTTGTTCCGAAATCGGGCGAACCGGAAAAAGTTGAAGTCGAGTACAAAAAGCCGGAACCCGGCGGACATTATGCGAACTTCATTAACGCTGTTAGGAGCCGCAACTCGGATTCGCTCAATGCGCCAATCTCGAAGGGATATTATTCCGCTTCTATTCCTCATTGGGGCAATGCCGCTTATAAAACCGGCAAGCGGGAAACGTTCAAGGTTTGCCGTGAAAAGATGGGAAACAATTCTTTCCTTCAGGAAACGATAGATAAAGTCGCTGCTAATTTCAAAGTGGTCTTCGAGGACAGCGTGTCAATCGATGACGTGCCGTTTCAGGTTTCCGAGAAATTATTAATCGACCAGCAGAAGGAAACATTCGTGAACAATCCGGCAGCCGATGTGTTCTTATCACGTCCGCCGCGCAAACCGTTTGCGATTCCGGATGAAGTGTAGGAAAATAACCGGCGGGCGAAAACCGCGGCTTTTATATGACAACGGAAGAATCTCACAAGTGGCTGGTTCAATAGTTCAACAAAAGAGAAAATACAAAAGAGGTGTGGGATTTAGCCCTCGCAACCATTAACCCGCCGGATTTTTTCAATTCGTCTAATAATAAAACGTAACAATATCTTTTTCTGCTTTAAGGGCTTTCATTGCTAATTTTTTCGCAAACCTAAATATCGCAATGTGTTAGAGTTTAGAGATAACTTCTAAAAACGATGTTTACGTTTTCCCGCCAGTATCTCTGCTTTTTTCCTGTCTGCATCCGCTTTGGCGAGGTTTCCCAATGCTTCGTGAGCATCACCTCGGAGCCGATGGTATTCTGCCTCCGAAGACCGATTCCAGATTGCCCATCCAAAGTCACGTACAGCATCGGTAAATCGTCCTTGCTTCGATGCCAACGTGCCGCGAAATTCATAAATTTCTGCACAATGATATTGATAGTGCCTTTGTTTTTTCAGCACCTTGGTTGTTTCTTCAATTGCTTCGGCGGTTTCGCCGAGTCGATCCCGGCCTAGGAAAAAACGGATTCTCGACAGACGATGATAGGAGTAGTCGGGTTCTATTTCGATGCCCTTGTCGAAACATTTCAGAGCCGCCGCCGGGTCTTCTTCGGCAAGGAATTTCCCTTGTAGTACCAATGCCAACCCCTGATAGTCCCCTTCTGCCGCACTCATTTTTTCGACTATCGACTGTGCCTCGTCCTTCTGACCAAGTTCCCAGAGAGATTCCGCCAAGTCGAGCCAATCCTGATCGCTGTCCGGTTCCATTTCGAGTGCCGACCGATAATCTTCGACGGCGGCTTCGTAAAACCCGTATGCGTAAAGTGTGCCTGCTCTTTCGGAATAATCAGAGGCATCTTGCGGTTCGTTTTCGATAGATTGTTTTGTGAATTCGGCAGGCAATAAAATCTGCACCCGCGCGTATTGTTTGATACCTGCGTAACCGATAACCAAGAATACATACGGAAATAGATTAAACGGAAATTTCAGCATCGTACCAAGCATCGAAATAGGAACGGCAATCGCAAGTCCAAAGCCGATGGCTAGCAATGTGTACCGAGATGTTTTAGTCCGAAGTGCTTTCAACTCCTCTTCTGCTTTTCGCCGGGCTTCCGCAAGGATTAAACTTTTGTCGTTCATGGCATATTAACTTGGGTATGTTCCAACATTACTGACGATTATATATACTGTTTCTACTATATCATATTTTTTGCCGATAGCAAAAATTCATAATGCCGCAAGGTTCACCGCATCGGCAATGTTTCATTCATACTGCCGGTGCGATAGCCGCGAAGGTCCAACGCCGTGTAATCAAAGCCAATCTCTTTAAACTTTGCATAGACCTTTTCACGAAAAGAAACATCAGCGAGTTTCACGAATCCCGCTTCGTCCGTTTCAATGCGTGCTAAATTGCCGTGATAGCGCACCCGCACTTGCCGAAAGCCGTTGTCTAACAGGAACTGCTCGGCAACGTCAATCTGCTCCAGCCGCTCTTTCGTTATTGTTTCGCCGTAAGGAAACCGCGAATAAAGACAGGCAAAACTCGGCTTGTCCCAAGTTGATAATCCTAACTCGTTTGACAACAGTCGGATTTCACTTTTCGTCATCTGAACCTGCCGCAGCGGACTCAAAATGCCGAGTTCCTGAATCGCTTGAAATCCCGGTCGGTAATCGCTGTCGTCATCAGCATTGGAACCTTCAATGACCTGCGGTATATTCCGCTGTGCCGCAACAGCAAGGAATTTCGTAAATAATCCGTGTTTGCAAAGATAACAGCGGTTCGCCGGATTTTTTGCGAAACCGGCAATCTGTAATTCCCCGGAATCAATGATGATATGTTCAATCCCGTTATGCTTCGTGAATGAAATTGCTTCTTCCAATTCACGTTTAGGAAAAGCACAGGAACGGGCAGTTACGGCAAGCACGTTTTTACCCAGTACCATTTGTGCCGTCTTCAACAGAAACGTTGAATCAACACCGCCTGAAAATGCAGCGGCAACACTTCCGAGTTGCAGAAGGTACTCTTTTAGTGCTTCGTATTTTTGATGAACGGTGTTAGTCATTTTTTATTTGCTATTTGCGGGGGCTAAAGCCGCCCGCCTATTTATTTCAATAAGTACTAGGCAAGTACTTCTGTCAATTCTTTGACCGCCGTTTCCAAGTCATCGTTAATGACAACAAATTGAAACTGTCCAGCGTGTTCCAGTTCCTTCAATGCTGTTTCAAGACGGCGGTTCATTGCCGCTTCGCTTTCCGTGCCGCGTCCTAGAAGACGTTCTTTCAACACCTCCACGCTCTTCGGTTTGATAAACACCGTCAACGCATCAGGATATACTTCCTTAACAGCAAGCGCGCCCTGCACATCGATTTCTAAAACTACCCACTTTCCTTCCGACAAAGCATTTTCGACATCGCTCTTCAATGTGCCGTACCATACGCCGGTTGCAAACACCTCGAAACATTCAAGAAATTCACCGTTCTTTCGCCGGTTTTCAAAGTCAGTTGCTTCAAGGAAACGGTAATGAACACCGTCTATCTCGCCGGGTCTCGATTTGCGAGTCGTGGCAGAAACACTCAACACCAGCGGCAATCCGCTCTCTGCAAAAACCCGTTTCAAGAGCGTTCCTTTGCCGACTCCCGAAGGTCCCGAAACAATTATGATTTTTCCGACTGGTAGTGACAAGTTATTCCAATCTCGTTTTACATTTCCTACTCGACATTTTGAACCATTTCACGTATCCGCTCGATGACCGTCTTCATTTCGATAACGTGTTTCGCAATACCGGCATCGTTTGCCTTTGCTCCCATCGTATTGGTTTCACGAAACAATTCCTGCGTCAAAAAATCAAGTTTTTTGCCGCAGCATTTCTCGTTATGCATTGCGTATTCAAACTGTTCAATATGAGACCGGAAACGAACCGTCTCTTCCGAAATATCACAGCGGTCAGCAAACAGCGCAACTTCCCGAATCAAAGCGGATTCATCCAGCCGCAATGATTGCGAAGACATTATTGCCGCTATGCGTTCCGTGAGACGCTTGCGGTATTGTTCCGGAACAGTCGGAGCAATTTTTTCAATTTCGCCGACACATCGTTTAAGAACATCGATATTTTCCGACATATCAGCGGCAAGTGATTTACCTTCCGTCAGCCGCATTTGCTGAAGGTTTTCCGCAGCCAAACGGATAACTTCAGAAACAATTTTCGCTGCTAATGGATTTTCCTGTTCGCCGCTGTCTGCTCTTGTTTCGACTACGCCCGGCAGCAAGACCAACTGGTCGAGACGCGGACGTTCATCGTTTCCAAGTTCTGCGTTGATTCTGACTAACTGCTCGTAATAATTTTTCAGAGCATCTGCGAAAATACGTTCTTTGACTTCGTCTTCCCGACTGATACGCACATTAGCGTAGACGGTTCCGCGATTTATGAATTCCCGCAGTTGATTTTCAACGGCGGTTTCCAGAAACGAAAAGGATTCGGAAATCCGCAGCGATAGTTTGAAAAACCGATTGTTGACAGATTTTAATTCCGCCGAAACGGTCAGTGTCTCTTTTTGCAGAGAAGCCGAACCAAAACCGGTCATACTGTAAATCATTGTGAAGCCGTTGAAAGCGTCTTGAATTAGACAGATTAAGGATTATCCGCTGGTGCGGGTGCCGTTGAAACAGG
This sequence comes from Planctomycetaceae bacterium, assembly GCA_009783865.1. GTDB lineage: Bacteria > Planctomycetota > Planctomycetia > Pirellulales > Thermoguttaceae > WRKP01. Next base: position 9,328 of record WRCR01000116.1, read on the forward strand.
TGCATCTGAGGTCGGTACTGTCGAAACGGGGGCTGTACCTGTACCTGTTTCATCCAGCGTTTGAACAGTTTCTCCGTCTCCGAAACCGAAATCACCTGTGCCGGATTCCCATTTAAGGTAATGGATGGTCAGAATAGCCAAGGCGAACCAGATTATCACAATGATAATGGTCGTTCTCGTGAACACGTCTCCCGCTTTTGTGCCGAAGGCACTTTGCCCGCCCATTCCGCCGAAGGCACCGGCGAGACCGCCGCCTTTTCCCCGCTGGATGAGAATGAGAATTATCAAAAAAATGGAGAAAATACTCGAAACGAGGATACACAATGTTTGCATCTTTTTAGTTTATTCTAATTATACTGATTATTATTTACGCACTTTTGATGATGCCGATGAACTGCTCGGTCTTGAGCGATGCGCCGCCGACCAAAGCCCCGTCAACATTCGGTTTCGCAAGGATTTCCCCAGCGTTTTTCTCATTTACGCTTCCGCCGTATTGAATCCGCACGGTTTCAGCAACTTCTTTGTTATACTTTTTGGCAATGAGTCTGCGAATGAAAGCGTGTGCTTCCTCCGCTTGTTCGGGTGTTGCGACCTCACCGGTTCCGATTGCCCAAACGGGTTCGTATGCAATGACGGTTTTCTTCATTTCGTCAGCGGAAAGTCCGCTCAATGAACCGTCAAACTGGCGTTCAAGGATAACTTCAGTTCGTCCGCCTTTGCGGTCTTCGATGAGTTCGCCGAAACAAACGATGGGAATTAAACCGGCGGCAAGGGCTGCTTTCGTTTTGACGTTGACGAGTTCGCTGGA
>WRCR01000117.1 GCA_009783865.1 Planctomycetaceae bacterium
GCTGCATCCAGATGAAGTACTGCGGGATACCGGAGCGGACTACGTTTTTGCCGGTGATGCCGAAATAACGTTTGGGGAGTTCATTGCAGGAAAGAGTATTGGAAAAATTATTGCGGGAAAATTATTGGCGGTGTTGGAGGAAAATGTTCTCAACTGGGATTTGCTGAAGAGATTCGAGGGAATACTGTTTGACTCGCTGTATTTCACCGGCGGACGCGGCTGTCCGGGAATATGCACGTTTTGTACCCGTCTTCACGGTTCTGCGGTCCGAATTAAACCGGCAAAACAGATTATTCAGGAAATTCGGGACGCAGACCGATTGACAGCGGAAGGAAAATTGACGTTGACAAAATGGCAACTTTACAAGAACTGCGGTAATTCCAAATTGCAAAACCGGCTCGTTTCATGGTGCAGCGTTTTCGACGAGGACTTTTTTCTCGACCGAAAGCGGGCGGTGATGTTCCTGCAACTCTTTGAATTTTTCCGTTTTCAAGAGCGGTATCGGCTGAATTTTCAAACGAATCCCTGTTCGCTGCTTGACAAAAGCGGCAAATTTGATGGCGAACTGTTTTACTGGTTCAAACGGCTGAAACCGATGATTCAAATTGGTGCGGAAACCTTTCATCCGCAACTCTTGAAACGCTGGAAAAAGCGGCACAATGCGGAACAACTCGAAACCGTTCTCGACGCGCTTGATAAAACGGATATGGATTATAACGTCTTTTACATATGGACGGATTACCATTCAACGTTTGCCGAGATTACCGAAAGTGCCGAACTTCTTATTGCCTCGGCGCAAAAACACCGGCAGATGCGGATTGCTTCCACTCCGTTTATGATTCCGCTCTATGGAACGGAGATTCAGCGGGATTTGGAGAAAATACGGAATTATCGCGGCAAACATTGGACGGATTACGAAGTCGCCCACCCGGAATTGCTCCCGAAAGAAGTTGCGGAATTAGCAGAGATGCTGGACGAAATGTTTCAGGACGCTTTTTATCTCGAAAAGCGGCAGGAGGTGTTAAAAACGGCAGAAAAAATAATTTTCGACAAAAACGGAAAATTTTACGCAGATTAAATAAATTGACGTTGACGCAATCAGGAAAAATAGGTATAATCTGCGCATCTGGTAAAGTCGGTTAAGTTAACAGAATTGGTTGAATCCGTAATTTTACTGGATATTGTCGGGCATTATGTCCACTTCCTTAAAACCTTTTTGGGACAATTTTATTTATGACAGTCAAAACGATATTCACGACGGGCGAAGCCGCCAGGATTTGCAAGGTCAGTCAGCAAACGATTATTCGCTGCTTTGACTCCGGTCAATTGAAGGGCTTCCGTGTACCGGGCAGCCGTTTCCGCCGTATTCCGCGGGAACAACTTTTCACTTTCATGCGGGACAACGGAATTCCAACCGACTCCCTTGATAGCGGCAAGCGCAAAGTCCTTGTTGTCGATGACGATGCCGGCTTGGTCGAATTGATTTGTGATGTACTCGAAAGAGACGGACGCTTTGAAACGAAATTCGTCAACAACGGATTTGATGCCGGTATGATGGTAAGGGAAAGCCGTCCTGACCTTATTATCCTTGATGTAATGCTGCCCGACATTAACGGTAAGGAAGTGTGCGTCCGCATCCGCAACGATGTAAATCTTGAAAACGTGAGAATCATCTGCATCAGCGGAATGGTAGAAAAAGACAAAATTGCAGAACTTAAAGCCGCCGGTGCGGATGATTTTCTGGCAAAACCATTCGATACGGATGTACTTATCGAAAGGATATGCCGGCTGCTTGAAGTCGAAACCTTTGTTTAATTTTGCAAACGTTTTGTTGCCAATGGAATGGTTGCAAACAATTTTAACGGCAAATTTTAATGACAGATATTTCTCCGCAGGAAGAGCAGAGAAGCGCGAAAAAAGGAATTATTCGCGCTCTCTATGATTGGGTACTTTCGTGGGCTGACACGCCTTACGGAACACCGGCGTTGTTCGTGATGGCGTTTGCCGAGAGTTCATTTTTTCCGATACCGCCGGATGTTTTGCAGATTGCGCTTTCCGCCAGTAAGCCGAAGCGGTCATTTTGGTATGCAACTGTCAGTTTGGTCGGTTCCGTGTTGGGAGCGTTTCTTGGTTTTCTCATCGGTTTCGCCTTCTGGACGGCGACGCAGGATTTCTTTTACAATAACCTTTTCAACCGTGAAACTTTCGCTGTTGTCGCAGGAGACGAAATGGCAGGAGTCACACGGGAGCAGCGGAGTACTGTCACCAGCGGCAAGAAGGTAAAATTAGTTTGTCAAAGCGACGTGCCGAAGGAAGTACACAAAATTGAGATTGTTTGCTGCTCCAACGCTAAGGCAAGATTGCATGATAAAGAATTTAAGTGGGTACGGGAAGAAGCGGAGCAGACGGAATTCTGGTGCGGCATTAAACTATTAAATTCCCCTAAATCTATTAGGAAATATGTCTTTCAGTTTAGCAAAACGGATGAGTCGGGAAATCCAACAGACAATGGTTATATCTCTTCCGTTCTTTTCTACGGCGAAGGCAATCAAGTTCTCGATTCTTTCGATATAATGCTGAAGGGATTGTACCACGAACACGGTTTTTGGGCGATTTTGATTACTGCGCCGACACCGATTCCGTATAAACTTTTCACAATTGCGGCGGGAGTGTGCGGAATTTCGTTGTGGATACTTTTCATTGCTTCTGTCCTCGGACGCAGCGCACGGTTTTACGCCGTTGCTGTAGTCATGTATTATTTTGGTCCATCAGTGATGCGGCTGTTCGACAAGTATTTCAACATACTGTCTATAATTTTTGTTATGCTCCTTGTCGGCGGTTTTGTGTCGGTTAAATTCGTGTTTTAGGTTTTACCCGTTGGTCTGTGCGGGACTTGTCAGAGGACGGAAAAACAGCGAAAGCAGCGACAGCCCTATAACCGCTGCGGCGGCGATTTCCATATAAATAAAACACCAGAGCAAAACGCCGGCAATGATTCCCCAGAAATGCGGAAACTGCAAAAGCAAGTTCGAAAATTGCAATTTACTCAAAAGAATAATAAGCAGAACGAAAAAAATACCGCCGGTAATACTTTGAAACAATAACGTACTAAACCAATCCGTAGAAGGAATCTGTTGTGTCAATCGAATTTCTTTTATGTTTCCATTTGCAGTGCCGAAAATTTCTCCGTATGTTTCATTTCCAACGATATTTTGCGGAAACAGCGCAGACGGCGTAAGATAAACCTGATTCAATTCCGTTCTCGGCGACGGATTTGTCGTCAAATACTTTTTCCGCAACAATAGTGCCTGCAAGGACTTATCCGCGGGGTTCATCGCTTCGAGCATTTCGCTGATATTTCGTTTGCGTGCCGGAAAAAGTTCGTTTTCTTCTAATTTAGTGTGTATAACTGCGAGTCCTTCGGCAAGAATTGCGTTGGGATATTCGATGCGCAGTCCGTTGATTTGAGCGGCTAGTCCGCCCCAGACGGAATTCCATTCGCCAGCCCAGTTGCGGAATTCATCCGTTTGCCCCAATACCGGTTTCGGAAGTGAATCCATCAGGAACAACAGATTATTGAGACGGACTAGATTGAGTTTCAACAAGGTTTGAGAGCGATCCGCACCGGAAAGAAGCCGCTGTCCGTTAAAATGCTCGGCAATATCCTCCGTTTTGAGCGGAAGCGAAAGGGTATCGGCAGCAACGGTTTTTTCCTGAATGACCGAAATATCGAATAGAAGATTTTCTGTCTGTATTCTTCGTTCTGTCCGCTTTCGCAGCGAGGCTGCCGGTGAAAACGAGAAAGACCAAAGAGTTCCCTGAATATCAACGTTTTCAAAGACGGGCAGCACTGCTGATAAGAATTGTTTCGTATCCTGCGGCTTATCTTTCGGCTGTCTACACCGAAACACAACGATAATCCGCTGCGGATACGATGACGAAAATAAACTGATTTTCCAACGCCGGTCCATTAGCCGAATACCTTCGGAACAAACACCGGAAGAAGCAATTTGAAGCAACTCGGAATTCGGCGGCAGCGTTAATATACAGGAATCGTTACCAAGCGATTTGATGTCAGCCGTCAGCACACCGAAAAGAGCACCGCTGTCCGAGACGGAATATCGTATGTCGTAAAGTGTTGCGGCAGGGCGTTCATTTTTCTGCGTTATTGAACAGGTAAAGTCATCGGAAGTTGCCTGCAAAAAAACCGCATCGGCTGGAAGCCGGTTATCACGAAACACCTCGGTTCCAGTTGCAGAAAACGGAGAAAATATCGCCGACAAAGTGGTCTCAGGGCGGATTTCACGGCGCACGTCAAGCACCGGTTGAATCAATACACCTGAACTGGAAACAACTTCACTGGAAACTTCATCGAAACGCGAAAAAATCAAATTCTTCAAGTGTTCAATCGAGTTTGTATCGACCGGTGTCAAGGACGAATAATTCCAAGGAATTGCAATGTCAGAAGATTGACGCGGCAGCACAACGTAATTCTTGTTGTTGAAGCGGATAGAATCCTCTAAAACCGGCTGTATTTTCGGCACAGAAATAATTCCATCTGCTGTGTTCAGCACGGTTTTAATGCGAAGATGAACTCTGCCGGTGAATTTTTCTGCGGAGAGTTCTTCCCGCCGGATTACCAACTGCAAACTGCGCTCTTTCTGTTCCAGGTTGAACTGCACTGCCGGTTCGACTGAAAGAATCGTACCGCAACGTTCATCCCACAGGTATCGTATTTCGCTCAATTCGCCTTGCGATATATTCCAGAGTATATCATAAACGATAGACCACGAATCGGTTGCGGTATCGCGGTAAAGAGCGGTAATTGTTTCACTGCGGACTGACGGGCGGTTCGGACTAACATGAGCAGACAGCCGGTCAGGATGCGTATTGTCGGGCTGCGCCGATGTGTTATCCGCTGTGCTCTCCATTTGTTTCAGCCAAGACGACAAGAAAACGGCATCGGCGAACTTCGGCGGCGTTGCCGGTTTTTCTTCCTGTTTTTTCCAGCCCGTCTGCGGAACAAACAAGTCGGCAATAACTGATATAGTGCGGTAAAAGTACAACTTTTCTTCTGTCAATTCAACATTGTCAAAAGTCAAAAGGGGAAGGTCCTGCGCTTTTGTTTTCGGGTCGACGGTGACTTCTGCCGTCGGTATGAAGGTGCCTATCGACATCTGGTATTGACCGGACAAAGGACGCTTGAAGAAAACCGTGTACTTTTCGTCAGGGGTTTCCGGCGTTCCGGGAATTGATGACCAGGTACAATCAACCGGATTGTTCAGCGAATCATACACGTTGACCGCATTGATTTGAACCGAATGCGGAATACTAAACCGCTGTTGAAATACATCACTGTTTGAATGCAATGACGCATTGGTAACGAGGTTTGTTCCGCCCAAGTCAAAGCAGCAGAAATGTTGCAGCGACAGCGTCGGTGTTTCCTTTTTCGTTTTGAGTGAAAGCGTCCACGACGGCGGCGTTGCTGTTAAATCATATACGGCGAGTTTATGTTCTGCTGGTGCATCCGCCGAAGTTGCGGGCGTTATTTCCCGAGTATCCGCCGTCTCTGATGGACCACTGCCGGACTTTGCCGACCACAGCGAATCAAAACCGCTTGTTAATGATTCCTTCGGAATATCGATGTCCAGCGAAGGCGAATCGAGTACTGCTAGCATTGCTTTACCGGTCTTTGCGTCCGCAAGACGGATTTGGGGCAGCCCAATATTACCGATGCCGGAAAAGTCCTTCAAAACAAAACCGGCTTGAATTGTTACTGAACCGGAGACCGGCGTTTTGAAAACCAATCGGGTTATTTTCTGCTGTGAATCCGCTGAATCCTTTCCGGCGATGCTGTATGTTTCAATGTGTTCGATGGGAAATTCTTCGCAGTGATATTGCCCTGACAACTGCCAATTCGGGTCGGTCATCAGGTTGATAAAGTTGACTTTCCTGCCGTCAATCCGGCATCTGAACTTCGCCCGCAGTTGCAGCGGACGTGTCCGCAGTTTGAACAAGGTATCCGCTTCAATAGTTGCCGGTGCGCCGCCGTATTGAATATCTGACCACGAAAATGAACATTTATCGCTGGGACCGATTTGCGCTTCATACTGTAGCGCAGAATCCGAAAACGAAATACTGCCGCAGCAGTTCGTTATATTGATTTCCGGTGCGTTTATCGGCACAGTAAGAGTTAGAACAGCATTCGGAACTTTGGGAATATCAAAACAAACTTTGCGAAGCATATCCGCGGATACCGATTTTATATCCAGCAGCAATTCGAGCCGATGCCGTCCTTTCCGCTCATTTTCTATGTTGAAAGCCAAAAGACGTTCTTTCTGCTGTGTATTTTCCGCAACGGAAAATGGTGCTGCGGTTGACGGTTCCTTGCCGTTTTGCGTTTTATTGATTTCCCAAATCGGCTGAATCGGCATGGAGTCCCAAGTTGCACCATCTTGCAGCAGCGGCAGCGGCGGCAATATAATGTTCGCTTTATTTTCGTTGAGAATGATTTCATAGACCGCCTTAAATTCCGATACGTTCAAATCGCCGGAAAGCGTTGCCGTTGTTAATACTCCGATGTATTCTGCCCGCTCAATACTCCAGTTATACTGTTGTCCAGCCGGTTTCCGCTGTGTATTCTTATGGAGATATTGATAGAATCTTTCAGGTATCCAGACAAAGTTCTCGACAACTTTTTGAACACCGTCGGTCGGATAAAACACGCGGAACGGTTCCGGCGGCTTGTTTTTATCCGGCAAATCGGCAGGCGAAACCGGCTGCGTATCCTTACCAGTCACCGTTTCTGCACCGAAAGATGTTGTACAAGAACAAACGGTAATTCCCAGTGCTGTAATTCCCAACGTAAAGAACAGCCAGAAAATCAGCGGCGGTTTTCCCCCGTTTTTGTTTTCCGAATGAATATATCGGTGGAGAAGTGTACCGGCAGAAAGGGCTTCCACATTTTCTTTCTTTTCCTCATGCGACTGCGGTTCTACCGATACTTCGTATTCCTGTGAATCGTCATCTACCGGTCTATGCACCAGTGCGGACTTTTTCTTTCCGGCGCGCTTTCGGATTAAAACAAAACCGAAAGACACCAGAATACCGAGGAAACATCCGCTGGGGATTCCGGTATAACACGCCGGCAGTTCTCTTGCGGCAATTTCGCACAACAATAGTAGAAGCAGCATAAACAGCGGTGACGAAAACGGTCTTTTCCAAGTCAATGCCAATGCCGCAAGAAAAGCGAGAAAGTACTCGGCATTAGTGACAACTCTGCGCGCAATGAAAATCGTAACTATTTTATCGGTAGGAATTTCCGCCGCAAACCAATTAGCGGCATCGGAATACGGCTCAATCTGATGCAGGGGAACTTTCCAAGGAAAAACCGCCTCCGCCGATTTTTGTGTCCAATCGTTTAAGGTAATCCAATCGGAACGCGACATCACTGCGGATATATTCTGTTCATTTTGCAAAGATATTTTCGCCGCAGCCCTTGCGGAACTGTTCGGCAGTATTTTCTTTGAATCCGGCATGAAACGGATATTATTTCCGATAGGTTTGGAATCAAAGTATTTGTTCATCGCTGCTGTCAGAACCGAAGTCAGATAAAACGTGTATTCCGGTACACCGCCGCTATTGTAATTCACGGCAACAAAAAGCAGCAAATGGTTTTGTTCGAGAACGTCATTTCCGTTGAAGTTTGCCAAACTTCCTTCTATCAGAACGGGGGACTTCGGCGAAATTCCGTAGTAATGAAACGCCGGTTTGTCAATCATTATCTTGAAAAACGGCGGACTATCCTTACGCTTTCCTGCTTTTGTACTTTGTATCGACTCGTCTGCAAGCATTTCGGAAAGAAGACGCTCTTTCTTTTGCAGTGTTATCCAATTAAACTCCGCTTCTGCTTTCGGCATTCCGCCTTCCGCTGATGTTTCATTTAATGTTGCGGCAGTTATTTCAAGAAAACGTAAAAATGTTTTTGCCGCCTGAACCGCTTCCTTGCGATGTATGTCTTCCGTAAATAATTCGTACCAGAATGAAAAGGCAAGCGGTCGAAAATTACTGTCCGGCAGTTGATACGCAGCCGCCTTGCTGACGAAGAAAGAGTCACCGAAAGAAGAACCGCTTTGCCGGAGTTCATCTCGGTCATAGACCGTTACATCGAGTTCCGGCGGATACCAAAGAATCTTTTCGGACTCAATCACCGGCACATCCGGCACCGGCTGATTAGACGGATTGCTCTTTTGTTTTAACTGCGGTTTCGTCTGCTGCGAATACTCCAGCGCAATACACACAAAACGCTGTCTTTCCGGCAGCGGAACGGTAATAACATCACCTTCATCAGCATTTTTGTTCAGAACGGGATACCAAACCGCCCGCTCTTCGCCGATTCGGACAGCAAGGATATTTTCGTGACTGACATTATTGGGAAGCGTAATTCTCAGATTTTCTTTTCCGCGGTTTTCCAAAAAGAACAACGTGTTGTTATTGAGGAAGCCGCTGCTTTCATAACGTCTGCTGTTTCGTTGAAGCCAAACCCAGGAAGACGGCGGCAAATCGCTTGCAGGGACCTGTTTCAGCATCAGCGGCGAGGTCTCCTGACGGCGAAACTCTTCCATCGGAGAATACCTGAAAGCGGCGCGGATAATCTGATATTCGTCTTCTTTCGGGGAAGGCAGCGGAACGGTAGTCAATCGGGAATTTACAATCTGATAATTCGTTGCGCGCGGAGAAATAACCCGGACACCGCCCTTTTGCTGAACCGCAAAAGGCAGTGCCGCAAGCGGCAGACGCATCAAGTCGTGAATATCCGCCGCTGCGTCAGCCCGAAAAGTAAAAGATGACGAAGGACTTGACGGAAAACGAATTTCCCAAACCGTTCCTTGCGCCGCTTGAGCAGCAGGCAATTTAGTCAGTGATTGCGATAAAATTTCGTCCAATTCCTTATCGGATAATTCCCGCGCCTGTATCGGAAGCAGTTCGCTGTCCGTATTCCAATTCAAGGCAAACTTATTTTTTGCCGACGGATTGAAAAAAACATAAACCTTGTCGATTTTTGAATCAGCCGGATTGCATCGAAATTGATACGCAGCGGTTATTCTGTTTTCCCTTAATAAAAACGAAGCGTCAATTTCTCCCGAATAAACGGGATTCAACTGTTCCATGCGGAAAAGAACATTTTTTGTTTTTGTATTGAGCAGAAACAGATTTCCGCGCGGCATCGTTGACTGCATAGCGGAGAACTGCCGATACAAAGGAGAATTGCCGGGAATACTGATTTCCTGCAAACTGATTTCGGGTGAAAGACATTTGAGTTGCTTCGCCGTTTCCAAAAGCAGAGCAACAATTTGTGTTTGCTCCGGCACGATGGGAATAATCAGCGGAATAAAGTCGCCCAAGTGAAAAGTATCATTTTGCGGAGAAATATAGCGTCCGAGAACTTGAATGCGCAGCGGCGGTGTCTTCGGACGAATTGCCCGATTGATTTGCACAGTAAGTATCCGGTCTGATACAGGATGATTCGGGGTGCGGATAACATCCCATGAAATAACATCTTCGGAAACCGCTTTTACTGTGTTGACTGCCCATTCTTTTGAAACCGGAAATTGGAAAACATAAAGTTCGCCGTCCTTAACGCTGCAATCAAGCGTCATGTTGCAGGTAATTTCGGTATCGGAACACAGTATTTGAGCGGTGCTGTTGACTAAAGCGGCTGGTTCCTGCCTTGAAAGATAAACTATATTGGCAGCATCCGGCTGAAAATATTGGAAGGTAAATGTTTCGCGGCTCGTCTGATTAAACGGGGCGGAAACCGTCTGCACTCCATCTATACACTCCATTTTCTTTACCCGAAGATACTTGTGAACGAAAATATCGCAGCGGGTTTCCGTCCAGAAAACATTCGGCGAAGCCAAACGAATTCGCGGCAGTTGCCAATCCTTATCCGACACAAGGGGCGCAAGGGCTTTTACCGAAATCTGTTGTACACCGGACTTTCCGCCGCTCTGCGGAGTACATTGAATTACCGTCATTTCCTTTTCTGAATTCTCCTCTTTTGACACCATTGGATTCCATTGAATCGGTCTGTCATTTTGAGTAATATCGAAAACCTTGAGCGTA
>WRCR01000118.1 GCA_009783865.1 Planctomycetaceae bacterium
ACGCTCTTGTAATCAAACTTCCGATTTGGATTCAGGAAGTCGATGCAGTTTGCGTCTTTGCTTTTACTATTCGAGAGGCCACCGAGAAACGAGGCAGGAACATTTTCGGCACCGATTTTCTCGGCAATCTTTTCCTTAATTCTTGCGGCGAAGACGGCGAAGTAATCAGCGGAAATCACGTTCCCCGGCACTCCGGCATAATGAGTCGAGTAATTAGCGAAGACGGCAATCGGTTTGTTATCCGGTGAAACAACGGACAACACCGACACGGCTGTGTCAACCGGTCCGGTGCGGGCAATCTTGTTCGGATTAGCGTGTCCCGGATTCATTTGGGCGCGGTCGTTTGTTTTACCGCCGAATTGAATCGTATTTGCCGTTCCTTCTTTCATTAAAAAGCGGCGGCAATAGACGTTATTAGAGTCGTTTCCGACAGCCCATCCGACTTTGGCAGGAGCGAGATTTTTTACGGCTGTAGCAACTCCCTGTGCGATTTTCGGCAACAGTTCCGCCGTATAATTTCCTTCAGCGGGTCTTCGGGGAACACCGGGTCCCGTATGGGTATGCGTGCCGGAAATCATGATTCTGTTTCGCGGAATTTTCGTTTCGATTTCAATAAGCCGCTTCGCTTCATCGGCTGTCTCAACTTGAATTCCGAGAAGGTCAAGAACGACGAGAGCGATTCGTTCCTTTCCGTCATCGAGAACCAGACAGCGTGCATGCAACGGGTCAACGATTGTATCGGAGGGCTTCGGGAAAAAGTTGCCGACGATGACTATCGGCAACTTCTCCGGCGTGATGTCAACGATTGCTGTTCCCGCCCGGAATTGTCGGGAAGATTCCGCCGAAAACACTGAAGAACACGACAGAGTCAATACAGTCAGACAAATAATGAACAAACGATACATGGTTTTATCTCCTGATAATAAAGGTGAAAATATGATTCAACACTTAAAACGGTTAAATAAATTATTGGTTATTGTTTCGCTGCCAATTCTTTCAACATGTCGATGATGGTAGTCCGAATCATCTCTTCGGCATTGACTTCGAGGCAGCACGATGGTCTCCGCCAAGTATTGTAGCCGCCGAGTTTATGCTGTTCCGCTGTCGGTACGTAACCGAAAGAACCATTCGCCAAACTGATGTTAAACGTCGGCATAAACGGACTTCGCGCTTTGATTAACAAACCGGTGATACCGTAAATTTCGCCGGGCAGTGCTGTGATACCGAGTTCGCCGATACGAATCGCTTGAAGCGGAACTTCCGATGTCTTCGGCCAATTTTCCATCCTCACAGTGCCTTCGGCGTAGTCGTCACTAATCACCTTGGGACCATCCGGCAACTTTGCTAAATGGTCTTTTGCCGCTTGAACTTCTTCCGGCGTTGGAACCCGATTGTTAATCGTAATGCGTTTTTCAACCATGCCGAGCGGTACCCAATCGAAGTATTGGATATTCGTCCATACGTCCATAGCGGCTTGAGCGGTGTCTTCACCGACGCTCTTGTAATCAAACTTCCGATTCGGATTCAGGAAGTCGATGCAGTTTGCGTCTCCGCTGGTTCCATTCGACATGACACCGAGAAAGGAGTCGGGAACATTTTCGGTGCCGATTTTCTCAGCGATTTTCTCTTTAATCCGTGCGGCAAAAACTGCGAAGTAATCGGCGGAAATCACATTCCCCGGCACTCCGGCGTAATGAGTCGAGTAATTAGCGAAGACGGCAATCGGCTTGTTATCCGGCGAAACAACAGACAACACTGACACGGCTGTGTCAACCGGTCCGGTGCGGGCAATCTTGTTCGGATTAGCGTGTCCCGGATTCATTTGGGCGCGGTCGTTTGTTTTGCCGCTGAACGGATTCGTAGTTGCCTTTCCTTCTTTCATCAGAAAGCGGCGGCAATAGACGTTATTAGGGTCGTTTCCGACAGCCCAGCCGACTTTAGCAGGAGCAAGATTTTTCACGGCAGCGGCAACTCCCCGTGCGATTTTCGGCAACAGTTCCGCCTTATAACTTTCGTCCGCTTTTTGCGCGCCGCCGGCAACTCTCGGACCGGTATGGGTGTGCGTGCCGGAAATCATGATTCGGTCACACCGGATTTTCGTTTCGGCTTCAATGAGCCGTTTTGCTTCATCGGCTGCCGCAACCGGAATTCCGATGAGGTCAAGGATGACGAGTGCGATTCGTTCCTTTCCGTCATCAAGCACCAGACAGCGTGCATGCAGCGGGTCGACGATTTTATCGGAGGGCTTCGGAAAAAAGTTGCCGACGATGACGACCGGCAACTTCTCCGGCGTGATGTCAACGATTGCTGTTCCTGCGCGAAATTGTTTAACAGGTTCATTAGCCGTGCAACAAAAAGGGAAGAGCGCAGCAAGCGATAAACAAAATAATAAGCGGGTCATTGTAAATGTCCTCTATAGAAGGGTAGGGTTATGTGAAATACAAACCAACACTTGCAATTATCCGATTTCCGGCGGGAAATTTCAAGCAGTGAACCCCGCAAGTTTCACTTCACATGCGGCTCTTTGGCACTTTATGTGCAATTTTGCGTTTGCCTTATTGACTTTCTAAAAAAACATTGTATCCTCTCGTTCATGTTTTCCCGCAGCCATTACATTTTAGCCGCCGTTTTATTTTGTATTACCGCTCTGTTCGGTTTCAGGTTTTTACAGACGGCGAACCACGAGTTTTTGATTTACGTAGGCATCGTCCTTGCGGTTTCTGTTTTCATAGCGGCGACATTTCGGCGAGTTCGGTATCCGTTTGTTTGTCTTATCGGTTTAGCCGTTTGGGCAGTGCTGCATCTTGCCGGCGGCGGAATTCGCATCGGAAACGATATTTTGTACGGTCTTATTCTGTTTCCGCTTTCTGCCGACTATCCGGTTTTGCGCTACGACCAAGTTGTTCACGCCTGGGGCTTCGGCGTTTGCACGCTGATAATGTATCACCTTTTGGCAAATCTTCTTCCGCAAAACGACCTTCGCCGGTTTTCAATGGGACTGCTGGTCATCACCTCAGGAATGGGTTTTGGGGCGTTCAACGAAAATGTCGAATTTGTGTTGACTGTCCTGCTTCCGCAAACCGGTGTCGGCGGCTATGTCAATACCTCGCTTGATTTGTGTGCCAATTTTGCCGGTGCCGTTATTGCTTATCTGCTTGTCTATTTCAATTTTATTCGTATGGAGTCCCCTGAAAATTCTTTTTCCGAAATTTCCCTTCCTGAACAAGCGGTTGGTTTTTACTCACAAAAGCCGAAGCAGTATAACTGCGCTCAAGCCGTTGCGAAAACATTCAAGCGGGACGATTTAGCCGAATCGCTAAAATCCTGTGGCGGAGGAAATGCACCGGACGGTCTTTGCGGCGCACTATATGCCGCTATACTGCTTGCCGGCGAAGAACAAACCGAATCGGTCAAGGAGCAATTCCTCAAGGTAATCGGACATTTGCATTGCAAGGCAATCCGCAAAGAAGGAAAAACGTCTTGTGCCGACTGCGTCCGCCGCGCCGCCGAAATTGCGGAACAGTCCGGTTTTTGTTTGAGATGAAAAATGGTACAATACGTTTCGGTATGTACTTATAACGGTAAGATTGGAAACTTCATCATGGAGCAGTATCATGGAAAACTCAACATTAATTTCACGCCGTAATTTTTTTAGCACCGCAGCAATCACCGCCGGTGCAGCAACACTGGGAACCGAAGCGGTACGCGGAGAAACATCCGCCGAATCAACCCGTGCGCAAGACAGATTGCCGCGCGAAGTATGGGTTGCTGCCGTTTCGCAACAAGGATTGAGTGCGAATACGCCGCAGCAAATGGTGCAAAACATCATTGCCATCATGGAAAAAAACGTGTCCTTTCGTCCCGATGCGATTTGTCTGCCCGAAGTATTCATGACTACCCGCGTCAATCAAAAATTGTCTTTGTCGGAACGAGTAGACGTGTCCAGCGAATTACAGAAAGAGTTCATGACGTTTGCGAAAACGAATCAATGCTATGTGATTTGCCCGATGAATACACGGGAAGCGGGACGGATATACAATTCCGCCGTTGTCATTGACCGGCAAGGAAACCGCATCGGCGAATATCGGAAAATACACATTCCCGAAGAAGAAACAGCGATAAACATCGCTCCCGGACCTTTGAACCCGCCGGTATTCAAAACCGATTTCGGAATCATCGGTGTGCAAATTTGTTTCGACTGCAACTGGAGTGACGGCTGGGAAGCATTGCGGCGGCAAGGTGCCGAAATGATTTTCTGGCCCTCGGCTTACTCCGGCGGACAAGTTATCAACACAAGGGCTTGGCAAAACCAATGCGTCGTCGTTACAAGTACTTGGGAACAATCGAAAATATGCGATATTGTCGGAAACACCGTTGCGCAAACCGGCATTTGGGATAAAAATTTGGTTTGCACTTCCGTGAATCTCGAAAAGACCGTTATTCCCACTTGGCCCAACAATAGATATTTCGACCAAATTCGGGCGAAATACGGCAGGAAAATCAACATGGTCACATATCACGAGGAACAATGGACTGTCATAGAAAGCCGTTCCCCTGATGTGCGCGTCGATGATGTCTTGAATGAGTTCAATATCCGAACCCGTGAACAATGGCTCCGCGATGCCGAGGTTATAGGAAACCAGCACCGGATTTGAGCGGCGGCAAAACACCGCAAAACTTTTCCACACCTCTTATCTATCGTCAGCAAAAAATACGGTCAAATTTTTCCGTGAGCGATATTTTTTCCACTGGAACAAGTGTTTGTTCGCTTGTTATGCGAAGAACGGCTTCCGTGATTGTTTCGCGTGTCCATACTTGACCATTGGAGTTAAGACAGATTTTTGCCGGAACGGCAATCTTTGCCAACCCGCCAAGTGTGCGGCATTCTTTGGGAATTGTTGAAAACAACGGCGAGAACAAAAATAATCCCGCGAGAAAAAGTACAAAGCCGCCGATTGCTCCTGAAACCATGCCGGTCAAAAATGTCGTGACATTGACACCCAAACCAATCGTAACAAATAAACCAAAGAAAAATCCAATGAAAACGCAAATTCTGCCGCCGCACTCGAGATATACTTTTCCATAAAGAGAAGGAATACGACGCGAAAAATCTTTTATCATCTTTTTCCAAATTCGGCGGCGTTTGCGCAGCGGTATTAGTAATGGAGCGAGTTCCGTTTCCGGTGTCAGTTGCGAAATCTCGACTCCAAGTTCTTCCGCAAAAAAACGTTGGAGCGAAAGAAAGCCATCTTGAAACGCGTCAGCTGCCTCCGTTTTGCTGTGAGGGGACTTAGCGGTTTCCTGTTCAAGGTAAGCGATAAGTTTGTCAAGTGTATCGATATTTGGTGCCTCGTTTTCCCAAATCTCGACTTGGAACTCATCTTCAATCGCAATTATAAATTCCGCAATGTCAAGTCCCATAGCGTTGTAATGTGTTCATGCGGGTATAAAAAAGTTTCAATATTCCCAACCTTTTCGGAATTCCGGTTTCAGCGCGGTTTGCACTTCGGGACAATTCACGGCAATGAGTTTTTCGGCATTCCAATCAAAGGTCTTGTGTCCGGCACGATACGCTGTGTTGCCGAGAATTGCCGTCTCCGCCATCGGAGCAGAATACGCAAAGTTGACCGTTGCCGGTATGCCGCCCTTACAAGCATTGACCCACTCTTGATGAAATCCCGGCGATTCAGGAATGAAAGGAGCCGGATACTCAAAGTCGGAGAATTTATCCACCGGCAGCAAAATGTGTTGACCAAATCCGGCTAGCAACATTCCCTTCGTACCGATAAACAAATTGTTTGCGCTGACGTTCTGTCCTTCTTTGGTTTTGATACCTCTGGGAATTCCGAATTTATCATAACACTGCGGCGTTTTTGTATGCGACCAATATAATTTCAACGGCGGCTGTTTGCCCCGCGCCGGATAGTCGAAGACAACATGCATCTCTTTCGGTGTCCGTTCCGGGTCAATCTCGGGACCGCTTGCCGAAACCTTAATCGGATATTTCAAGTCGAGAGCCCAATACGGAATGTCGAGAATATGACACGCCCAGTTGCCGGTTTCGCCGGTGCCGAAATCCCACCAAAACCGCCAGTTATACGGCGCAAAAGTCGGTTCTTCTTTGCCGTTGAGAGCAGTCGAAACGGCATACTTCCAATCCCTCGGACAGGGACCTAGCCATAAGTCCCATTTTATAGTTTCCGGCGGGTCGATGAACGCCGTCGGCTTCTCCGGCATTCCGCGTTCACCGCCCATCCAGGAATGAACTTCGGTGACATCGCCGATAGCACCGGTCTTGATGAGTTCAACGATTCGATGCATGTTCTTGTGAGTGTGCCGCTGACAGCCGAGTTGCGTGGCAACTTTCATTTTCGCTGCGGTGTCGGCGATGTTGCGGATTTCCTGAACGGAATGGGCGAGCGGTTTTTCGCAATAGAGGTGCTTTCCGGCACGCAGAGCCCGCATGGCGGGATGATAATGAGTATGGTCGGGCGTGCTGACGGCAACGGCATCGATGGACTTTTCCATTTCGTCAAACATTTTTCGGAAGTCGTAGAATTTTTTCGCGCCGGGATTGTTTTCATAAGCCCTGCCGGCTTTGAGGTCATCAACATCGCAAAGAGCGACGAGGTTGACTTCGTCCTTCATTTTTCCGAGGTTGGAAAGTTGGTAATTTCCCTGATTGCCGAGTCCGACAAGGGCGACATTCAATTTTGCGTTGGGCGATTGTCCGCGAGTCAGAATACCGCTCGAAAGGAACAAAGCACCTGCACCGGCAACTGCGGTACATTTCAACATTTCACGACGATTCATTTGCTGCATATAACACCTATTGAAAAAGAAAGGAAAGGGAAGAAGGGTAAAACGATACTGTCTCTCATGATAGCGGTTTGTTTCTCTTTTGTCAAGGAGTTGGAGATTAATGCTTATTCCGTTACCTGCTTTATAATGTCCGCCGGCAGAAAATGCATCGCCGCTTTGTACGCAACATACGCCAGAATGATGAGAATCAGCAGCCCGATAATTTTCGATACAATTCCAACGACAAAATTATTGAGTTGCATGAA
The DNA here is from genome assembly GCA_009783865.1 of Planctomycetaceae bacterium. GTDB lineage: Bacteria > Planctomycetota > Planctomycetia > Pirellulales > Thermoguttaceae > WRKP01. Next base: position 7,068 of record WRCR01000118.1, read on the forward strand.
ACGGAACCGCGTTGTCGGTTCTGAAGCACCCGCTTGACGGTATTCCCGATATTTTTCTGCGGCTGTCTTGCCGGCAACACCGGCGGACGAAGTGTCGTCCTGACTTTGTTGACCTTTCGGAGGCGGATAAAGCCAATCGAATTCAGAAGCGTTAGTCCAATGAACCTTATCAGGGGAAAGCAGCGTGGCGCGGCTGATTTTACCAGCATCCCGCAGAGCGATGATGTCTTTTTCGGTATAAGGACCAAATTTTTTTCCGTTTTGTTGAACGTGGTACTGCATAAAAAAACCTTCTGTGAAAAAGACAATAAGCAATTGTAATGATGGCACATTATAATGATACCACAAAACCCTAAATATTAGCAAGGGTAGTCCACAGTCCGACTGCAACCTACCTCCATTACTCCAGCAGATTACGCAGCCGTTTGTTTTTCTCTTCTTCCGTTTCCTGCCGCAACTGCTGCTGCTGCTTAATTATTGCCCGCAATAGTTCAACCGCCTCGTTGTAGTTCTCCATTGAAACCATCTTGTCACGGATGTTCTGCAACTTCGTTATCAGCGTGATAAATTTTTCAAGCACGTCCGCCTTTTGTTTTTGAGCGATTTCCCGAAGCGGCTGATTTCTGATATTCAAAGTTCCGTTCAGCGAATTGAGAACCTCATTGATTTCCGCAAAGTCCTTTACAACGGCATCCTGCATCGGCGCAATGATTCCGTCATCGAGACGTTTTTGTACCTCATCCGTAAATATCCGGTTGTTGACCATTTCGGCGCGAAGCGAGCGGAACGACTCCGTCAATGCCCGAATATCGTAGGACTCCTTCTGCGTGTCCCGCAAAGAACGGGAGATGTTATACGCACCGGCAGTCGCCTGTTCCGGCGGTATCGTTTGCAGAACGATTCTTTTCTTTTCTTCCAACTCCGTTTTTATTCTTTCGGATTCCTCCGCCGACAAAGTCCTGTTTTCATTGTCACTGTTCGAAGTTGAAGCCGGTTTCAATTCGTCCGCCTGTTTGACTTGCTCTTCCGTAGGTTCAAGGGCAATCTCATTGATAAGCGAAGCGGTCTTTTCAACTTCGCCGATGATAACCTCGAACCGCTGCCGAAAACCGATTTCACGGACTTCAAGCAGTCCCCGCAAGCGTTCCGGCGTGACGACTTCTACGTTCCACTGCTGCCCTCTGCTGATTCGCGGTTCCGTTTCTTTGCCGTCCTTTGTCGGCAAATTGTAAAGGTCTGCCGCCTCAAGATATAATGACAATTTATCATCTGGAGCAACCTGCAATTTTTCCAACAGAAATGATTCATTAAGCGAAAACAAGCCGGTATTTTCGGAAATGGATACATCAACCGTTCCATTCACATTTGTAACATCGGCTTTAACTTCGGCGGGCTGTTCGGGAGTTGTTTCGTCTTTCTTTGCTTCGTCTTTCTTTTCGGGTTTCTGAATAGTATAGCGGAACACCACGGAACCGAGACCGTAGTCGTCGGTTATTTCACCGAGTACCGGCAGAACCGCATTAGGCGTGACTGCGCTGCCGATGTTGTCAAGACGCGCCGTTATTGCCGGTAAATTGTCTTTCACGACATTGAAATCCAATCGCAACGGCTGCCGGTTGCGGAGTCGGTCAATGTCTTCCAAATGAAATTCCAGTGTCGTGTCTTCCCGCACGTTTTCGAGTTGATAACTGATTTTATCAAACGGAACACTTTCCGGCTGTATCGCAACGAGCGTTGTTTTATTAACAACGGTTTCGGTTTTCAACAGCGGTTTATTTGAATCCGCCGTCAGCGTAAAAGAACTTCCTTCCGGCAGCGGAGTACGCAAACCCGGTGTCAAGGTGCGGTTTTCCCGCTTCATATATTCGGGAGAAGTCAGCGTCAACTGATAATTACTCAACACCGGCGGCGGAACGACTTCGACCGTCAGATTGTCCAGCGTTGAATCCGCCCCACGAACTTGCAGCGTCAATGTTTCCAGCATTTCACTGAAAGTGTGCGAAAAGACCCGCCAATCCGTTCCACCAATATTGTCAACGTGAAATTGACTGATGAGCAGTATTCGGGAACCGCTTTCCGATGTGCCGACCCGCAAGCGGATGTTGTCCGGTACCAGCGGCATACTACAGCAGGCGCGAATTGTCAGCGTAAATGAATCGCCGCGACCGATTCTGACTCTGCCGTTCTCGAAACCGTCGGCGATAACCCAACTTCGGCGCGGATATTCCCGATTCGAAAGCAGAAAATTTCTCGAAAACCAGAGTTCGGCTGACTCCGCAAAGGAAGAACAAACACCGGCGGCGACTCCGATGATTAAGCCCGCAAAACCGCAGCGGAAAAACAAACGCCCCGACCGGAAAAATTTTCGATGATTGATTCTTTGCAATGAACCTGCCGCTTGCGCTTTTGTCCGGCTCATTAACGATTGATGAATGTCTTCGCCGGAACATTGAGCAGAAAGCGGTGCTTCGATGGAAGTAATCAGGGATTCGTTCAACTTCGGAACGAAATGTTCGAGAAGCATTGCCAACTGTTCCTGCCGAAATTTTGCGAATACTCGTGAAACGAAATGTTTCCAGATAAGAAAAGCGGAAAGCACCGCCAGCGCAAGAAGTATCACGACTCGGCTGTTGCGTGAAAATTCAAAAAACCGGTCGAGGGTATAATCCGCCGCTAAAATGAAAACGAGCCAAAACGCAAGGTCGGCAATCCCATTCGCCGCAGCCCGAAAGCGGAGTGTTCTTTCAACAGCACGAATAGAGCGAAGTAAAACCGGCGGCATAACAGGACTTTCGGCTAACTGTGTTGGAGCGTGTTTACGCTAATCTTGATACTTTTTGAAATTGTTATCGTCTGCTGTAAAACAGCGTAATTGTACCAAACACTTGCAGTCGAAACAATGGGGTGATGCGAAAATCAACAATCTCACAATCTCGGGTGTGTAAATTCGGCTGTGTAAAATTTTCCTCCGCCTATTGCAATTCACGAAAAA
>WRCR01000119.1 GCA_009783865.1 Planctomycetaceae bacterium
CGACCGGTGCGGTAAGCGGCGAACCAATAAGTATCGTCCAGCAGCGGACTGTCGAACTCATCGTTAAAGGTTAATTTCCAGCCCGGCTTTTCCAGCGGCGGCGCAGTTGTCTTCGCCGGTTCATCGGCATAAAGGAACGGAACAAAAAAGAACAAAACAGCGGCGATGACTACAAAGAGTTCAACGAGAGTAAAACCTTTGTTTCCCCTCGTCAAATTACCTGAATTACAACTCGTCATTTTCATTTCAAATTCTCCTTACCGAAACATTGCAAATCTAAAAACGTCTGGCGGCACCTGACATGAACCGCCAATACTGTAAAAATTGTATTCCCAGCAAATACTTATGTCAATCCTTATTTTGCGCAAATTGTCCTAAAAATGCTGCAAGCGGCAGTAGGTTCTGTCACCCGGAGGTCGGCTGCTGCCAATTTCCACATAAATTTTTACACACCCAATTTCACGTCCGTATTTTTCTGCCTCTTGCTTTTCCCGTGATTTCCGGTATGTTCATTTCACGCCGTTGGGCTTACCGTATGAGAAACGAGGAACACAGATTTTTAATGAAAAAAACTGATAAAAACAAAACTGCCGTACAGAAACTGCCGCCGGTTTTAGAACGTGTTACAGCGGCGGCAATGGTTGCCGAAGAAAACCGCTCAACCGACGTTATCGTTCTCGACATACAGGAACTGACGAAAACATTTGATTACTTCGTTATCGCAACCGGTACAAGCCGAAAACAATTACAGGCAGTTGCCGACGAAATCCAGAAAAAACTGTGCCGCGAAATGGGCGACGAACGCCTCGGCACCTGCGGATACAGCGAAGCAAAATGGATAGTCCTCGACTACGGCGATATTGTCGTTCACCTGTTTGAACCCGAAACAAGAAAATACTATGCCCTAGAAGAACTCTGGGGAAAAGGAAAAAATATAGATTGGAAAAAATACATCGAAGAACATAAATAATTTCATCAACAATGTTTAATACCATTGTCCTACAGAACTGCTGTTAATTATCTGGCATCCAAAACAAAAGTCATCGAGTTGTGCAACCAATTCGGCGGCAGAGTTGCTGTTTGTCCCGAATGGAACGGCAGGATAATGACAAGTTCCTGCGGCGGACTCGACAGCGGAAGTTTCGGACTCATCAACGTTCAGGAAATTGATGCGAAAGAATACAGTAACAGCGGCGGTGAAGACAATCTCGTTATACCCTCTTGCCCGGAAGAAGGAAGTTACAGCACCGACTCCGTTCCGCCAGACCCCGAAGTCAGAATGAGACGCTCAATACAAATAACCAACTCATCGGACGAAAAATTCAGCATGAACATAATCAGAACCGTTATACTGCTTGAAACCGAAGACATCATAGCCGTTTTCGGAAGTTCCATTGAAATGGTACTCCAAGAAGCCGATGTTTCATACGTCGGCTTTACAACGAACAATGTTCTTGTTAATACCGAAAACCGGCGTGATGAAAACCGGCACAGTAAATCGGGCGGCACCGTTTCGGTCTGCATCAAGAGCATGTTCAATTCGGGACAAGATACCATTGCGGTGTTGCCTTTCCGAGAGGGCAGCAAAGAAGAACTCGGACCTAGCATCATCACTGATTATTTCGGTCTTGCCCCGCACGGTCGTATTCGGACTCTCGGCAATGCTGCACTGCTGCGGGCGGACGGCAATTTCCGATGTCAAGCAGGGGTTTCAAGAAAACGGGCTTTACCTTTTACCGGTTCGATTGATTTCAGAGAAGGGATTTTAACTCTTCAAACTTTCAACATGATGACCGGACCTTATTCCGGCGAAGTCATCACCGTTTATAATCACGGTCCGACTCTTCCCGAAAAACAGCCGGCTGCGTTCTTTTACGAATTCGATTTTTTCTCACCCGTTAAGGAACTCGCAAGCGGCAAAAGTATTACACATCAGCAGCATACGCTTCACATCAACGCCAATAACAAGGTCTTGGCGTTCCTTGCCGAACAGATTCTCGGAGTGAACTATTCGGGGACTTTTACAACGATGCTGACATGAACTTTACATTACCTCATCAATGAAATCCGTTATTACCCGCGAGGGGATTTATTTTTTATTCATAGTCACCATCATTCTTTTCGGTTCGGTATTCCGCGCCGTAAATCAAATGATGCTGCTTGCCTCGCTGATGTGCTGCGTTCCGCTCTTCATAACCTGGCGCATAGGGAGAGTGTCGCTGAAAAATGTCGTTGTCCGCCGTTCTCTTCCGCCGCGGATTTTTGCCGGTGAACCTTTTGTCGTGCAAATCGAAGCGGAAAATATCAGGAAACGCAAAGTATTTTCTTTCGGCACTTGGAGTGCCGTTGCCGTTGATAGAATTCGTCCACGCCGCAATGAACAAAATGGAAAAAAGAAACCGGAAAAAGGATACGAACCGGCGGTATATTTTGAATACATACCCGAAGGCGGCAGCGTCCGAAAATCATACGCCGGCCGGCTTCCGCAGCGCGGGAAATATCGTGCCGGTCCATTTTCGATTCAAACGAAATTTCCCTTCGGTTTTTTCCGGCATCGTTTTGAACAAGCGGAAAGCAATTCGGAGCGGAATTACTTTTTCGTGTATCCGAAAATCGGCAATATCCATACCGGTTGGCTGAAACAATACCGAAAATTATTAGGGCGTTCCCAAGAACGAAATCTTCGTCCGAGCAGAATTTCCGGCGAATTACTCGGCATCCGAACCTGGCAGCAGGGCGATGCAAAACGCTGGATTCACTGGCGCGCAAGCGCAAGACACAACGAACTTTACGTCAGACAGTTTACAATGCGGCAGAACCGCGATTGTGCGGTCATTCTCGATTTGTTTCAGCCGAAAGAAGTACAAACCGCTGCCGATGAATCAATACAGCGGGAGAATTTTGAACTTGCCGTCAGTTTTGCCGCAACGCTGTTTTCAAAAACTTTCAGCAGAAACGGAATCCGGTTGTTTTTTACAACTAGCCGAAAGGAAGACGATATATTATCCGGCATGTCGTCACTGCCGCTCACAACAGCGGTATTGGAAATCCTTGCGCTGGCGGAACCGAAAGCGGACGACGCTTTGCCGGAAAAGTTAATGCGGCTGATTCCATCTATCGGACCGGATGCCGATGTTATACTTGTCTCGCCGTGTCCTTTCGCTAAATATGCGGAAGAGCGGTTCAAGGATATTGACAGCAGTGCGCGCCTTCGGACTGCTCTTCGGCGTTTGAAAATCGTGGATACTTCCGACACGCATTTGGACAGTTATTTCACGATTGAATAGAGCAAGAGCCGCCAACCCGCAAGTTCCGCTACGCTGCACTTGCGGCTCAGAACCCCATCATTCGCTAACTAGGGCGAGACGAAAGCCCAAATAGTCGGTACGAAACTCCGGCACGCCGAAGGACCGAAACGCCGAACGACTGAACATCGTAGTGAAACGCCAACTACCGTCCCGAAACACACGGCGCGTGCCGGTCGAATCCCCCATTGGGTCTGTCACACTGCCGCCGGGATAATCAGCGTACCAGTCCAAACACCACTCAGATGCATTGCCGTGCATATCGTACAAATTCCACTGGTTCGGTTTCTTGCTCTTAACCGGTTCTGTATGTTTGTCTTTGATTTTGTCTACGCTCCATTCTCCTGGTTTTAATCCGCTATACACGGCATAATCGTTTAACTTGTCTTCGTCATCGCCGAAACAATACGCCGTTGTTGTACCCGCCCGGCTGGCATACTCCCACTGCGCCTCTGTCGGCAAAGAAAACTTATAACCCTTCGGTACTATTCCCATGCCATTCAACTTTTTGATAAACTCCTGACAATCATTCCACGACACACACACCATCGGTTTCTTATCGTCCAAAAAACGTGTACTGTCTATCAACTTCGCCTTTTTTTGTTTGCCGTCCACAAAAAAAATTGCTTCGAAATCGCCGCCGTCAGCATTTTTCAATCCGCCCATTACCGTCTTCCACTGTTCCTGCGTCACTTCCGTTTCGCACATCCAGAAACCTTTTGTCAGCGTCACGCTGTGCTGTGTTTCTCTGTCCATTCTTCCCGTTTCGGAAGCCGGACTGCCCATCTGAAATGTCCCTGCCGGACACCAGCGGAAAGCGTACTCTACGCCTTTGATTTTCAACTCCTCACGCTCGCCTGCTTTGCGGTTATCCTTTGGCGGCGGTGTCTGTCCCAAAACAGGTAAGGAAAGCAAACTGACCATGCAAATGGAAAGAAGAATAGCAAATGTTGTTTTCATAGTAATTTAATTGGGGTAAGGGGTGAAAAACACAAGACGGGTATATTTTATGAATTCGGCTGCCGATTGCAAGAGGTGTTTACAATTAACCTGCAGGTTTCTGCGGTCGGAAAAAACAATACAGCCGCCTACACTTGCGGCTCTTTTCTCGCTACTCACCACTCGCCGCTTGCCACTCAACTGGCACTTTTTGCTCTTGCCAACATTAAGGTATGTGTTATTATTTGCGCAGGTTATTCCGCCGGTGGTCACCTGCGGCTATTATTACTCGCCACTCACCGCTAAATATTAAAATAGGTAAAATAACGTTAAAATAGGTAGTCACCATGTGCAAAAAGATACAATTTACAGAAGTGTTTTGTTTTCAAGCGGTTACGTCGATAAAATTTTTTAATTTAGGGCTTGATGTTAGGTGGTTTGTCACTCGCTGCTGAATACATCGCAGTTGCTTAAGGCCGCAATTCGTGTAAAATAATGTTTTCAAACAACTAAAAGGATTACAATATGCAAATGGAATCACTTGTCGCGCTCTGCAAACGCAGGGGTTTTTTATTTCAGTCGTCCGAAATCTACGGCGGTCTCAACGGCTTTTGGGATTACGGTCCGCTCGGCGTTCTCCTCAAACGGAACGTCAAAGAAACGTGGTGGAACGACAACGTGTTGAACCACAATGAACTCATTCAGCCGAACAATGCGCCGTCAACTTATGAAATGACCGGCTTGGACTGCACTATCATCATGCACCCGCAGGTATGGAAATGCAGCGGACATTACGACCTCTTTCACGACTTTATGGTCGATTGCCGTGAATCGAAAAAAAGATATAGATATGACCACGTGCTTGGACGATATGTCACCGGAAAGAAGCACGGAAGCGAAGGCGCACCGTCCGAAATCGTCAAGGTTTTCGTGACAACAATGGAAACCGAAAATACGCAATCGGCACTTGACGAAGCCGCTTTGAAGTTCTTCGGTATCCGCAAAAAAGACATTGAAGTATTGCAATGGGAAGGCGATATTACCAGCATTTCCAAACTGACGAGTTTTGAAAACGTTTTAGGACCTGATGCAAAACATATCGGAACACTAACCGAGCCTCGGGAATTCAACCTGATGTTCAAAACCACGATTGGTGCATTGGGCGGTGAAGATGATTATTCGTTTCTGCGCCCCGAAACCGCGCAAGGAATCTTCGTCAACTTCAAAAACGTCTGCGATTCCACGCGGGTTCGTGTTCCTTTTGGTATTGCTCAAGTCGGTAAATCATTTCGGAATGAAATCACGCCGCGCAATTTCACGTTCCGCAGCCGGGAGTTTGAACAGATGGAAATCGAATTTTTCTGTCATCCCGCTCAATCTGCGCAGTGGTATCAATACTGGCGGGACAAACGGTTTGCGTGGTACACCCAAATGGGATTGAGCGGCGAAAAACTTCGTCTTCGGGAACATGATGCCGATGAACTTTCGCATTATTCCTGCGGAACTGCTGATATTGAATATGCATTTCCGTTTCTGGCGGAAGGAGAATACGGCGAATTGGAAGGCATTGCGCATCGCGGCGACTTTGACTTGCGCTCACACATGGAAGGCAAACTCGTTAAAGATGGCAACGCTCTTATTGTCGAAAAATTGCCGAATGGTCAGCCGAAACATCGCGGCAGCGGCAAAGACCTTTCGTACTATGATGACTTGGCAAAAGAACGTTTTATCCCGCATGTGATTGAACCGTCTGCCGGTGCAGACCGGGCAACGCTGGCGTTTTTATGTGAAGCGTACAATGTTGACAATGCACCGGACGAAAACGGCAAGCCGCAGGAACGGGTCTTCTTGAAATTTCACCCGCGGCTCGCACCGGTGAAGGCGGCAGTGTTTCCGCTGGTCAAGAAGGACAGCATGCCGGAGATTGCGCAGGAAATTTACGGTGAATTAAAGAGAGAGCCGCTGACTGCGTCAGCGGTATACGATGACAAAGGAGCGGTTGGAAGACGCTATCGCCGTCAGGACGAAATCGGCACGCCGTACTGTATCACCGTTGATGGGCAAACTTTGCAGGATGGTACCGTGACATTAAGAGACCGCGACACGTTGGAACAAGTACGGATTAAGAAAGACAACCTCATCGCTGAACTGGACGGACGACTCAAGCAATAGTCAACAGATGTAAGATTGTCAACAAATATTAACAGATATGAATAGATATGTATATTGAAAAAAACTATCTGTTAAAATCTGCTTATATCTGTTGACAATAACGGAATAAAACAATGTATAACATTTTATCGATTTTAAGTTGAGGACTTCCATGCTTTCAAACCGCTTTCTTTTCGTCAGTTTGCTTTCGTTATTCATTGCCGTGCCGACTGGGGCAAGTGAGCCGGAAAAAGTACTTCCGTTGCAAGATGCTCGGCATCTCGGTGATGTTCACACTTACGTAAGACACGAAATGGGTAAAATAGTCCGTATCCCTGATACGAAACAAATGCATGCCGCGATTGCCGACCTTGACATGGCGGCACACAAAAAGGCACTGGAACTGGAGAAAGATGGTACGCTTTATTGGGTTTATAGTTACAAACACTCCGCCCTTCGTCATCGAGCGTTAGCCGAAGCGGGTGCCGAGGGTGCCGATAAATTATTGGAAACGTTTCTTAATGAGATTGCCGCGCAGGACGGATATCTTGGTTCCATAGAGGCACTTAATATGGAACCCTACCGCTTCAAACTGTTTGCCAGCAGGGCGAGGAGAACAGTGAATACTCCCGAAGATTTTGAAACCTTCAAAGCCGAATTCATGCCGTGGATTACCTGGCAAGCCAGAGATGCCAGTATCCCCTGGACAGGTTTTGAGATAGCCACACAAAGCGGGGTTTCCTTCGAAGAGTTCGCCGTTGAATTGATAGAGTATATTCGGTCAGCAGAAAGCACGCTTTCGGAACAAGAAAAAGAGCGAGCGGTGAGCGCAGTATCTTCCAGCAGACAAAGATATGCCGCCTGGCTCTTAACAAAAGCGACAACCTTCAAATCCTCGCTGGAGTTTCTTAAATCTCCGACACCCCTTGCCGATTCGACGGCGATAACCGAAGCGGAGATGAAATCGTACTCCGAGAAGATTCCCGGTACGGAAATCACCTTCAAAATGGTGTCTATCAAAGGCGGAAAGTTCACAATGGGCAGTCCTGAAACCGAAGTTGGTCGGCTCGCTGACGAAGGTCCGCAACACGAAGTCGAAGTCAAGCCGTTCTGGATGGCGGAACATGAAACAACTTGGGAAGAATTCCTGCAATTTGCCCAAAAGCATTTACAGGAAAGCCGCAAAAACAGAACTGTCTTGACAGCAAATGAGAAAGCCGCCGATGCGATGGCGAAACCCACTCCGGCATACGACCCCGGCTCTATCAGCCACGATAATTATGGAAAAAAGGGCTATCCCGCAAGCGGTATGCGGCTTTACGCCGCGCAGGTCTACTGCAAATGGTTGACAGCACTGACCGGCAGATATTATCGGCTGCCGACCGAAGCGGAGTGGGAGTACGCCTGCCGTGCCGGGAGCGTGACCGCTTATTCTTTTGGAAACGACGCTGGAAATATCGGCGATTTCGCCTGGCACTCCGACAACAGTAACGGCAGATCGCAAAAAGTCAAACAGAAAAAACCGAATGCCTGGGGACTTTACGACATGCACGGCAACGTCGCCGAATGGGTGCTGGAACAGTATGCCGTTGATACGTATGCCAATCGGCAACCCGGAGCGTTTGCGGCATCGATGAAATTTCCGGCTGCCCGTGGGGCAGGAATGGACTTCGGACACATTGCTCGCGGCGGACATTGCGAAAACGATAAAACGTCTGACCTCCGCAGTGCGCGACGGCTTTACTCCGTCCCAAAATGGAACGAACAAGAACCCGGATACCCGCACAGTATCTGGTGGTTGACGGATGCTCCTTATGTTGGTTTCCGAGTTGTCAGACCGCTCGAACCGCCGAAAACCGATGCCGAAGCGAAACTGTACGACCCGGATCCGGAGGTTTGGTTCGAGTATAGGAAATTGAACCAGCGAGATGATTAGAGCCGGTTTCATAACTATTTTTATTATTTTTGCCTGACGCTGCGTAAATTACGGTGTTATGTTAAAATGCTCTTTTACCAAGGAGGAGTATTTTTATGTAAAAGCGTAACTATCAAGTCGGTCTTGAACTGACGGACAAACAATGGAAAAAACTGCAACCTCTTCTACCTGAACCGTCTCGTTCCAACAAAGGAAAAGGAACAAAAATAATGGCACTTATAGACGGTCACGGCACGCCGATGGCCGCTTCGACGGCATCGGCATCGATTCACGAAGTCAAATTGATTGAGTCGACAGTCGATAAGGTTCGTGTTCCGAAAGTGGGTCGCGGACATCCGAAAACGAAATTGAAGCGATTGGTTTACGACGCTGCGGCTGACAGTGATCCGTTGCGCAAGCGGTTGAAGGCGCGGGGCATTGATTTGATTTCTCCTCATCGTATCAACCGTGTTAAGCCGCCGTTGCAAGACGGACGGAAGTTTCGCCGTTATCGTCGTCGTTGGAAAATTGAACGCACGATTTCGTGGATTCAGGATTTTCGCCGATTGGTTGTGCGTTATGACCGTGAAATTTCAATGTTTAATGCTTATATTCAACTCGCCAGTATCATGATTACCCTAAGACGGTTATGAAGCCGGCTCCACTCCAATCACACCACGAAATCGACAAAAGGAAAATATTTACTCGCACCCTTGGATTTCTAACCCTGCGCGGCACAACAGACGGGCTGAAAATGATGTTAGGTGGTTGGCTGGGCACCGGAAAACAGGCAAACGGACTATTACAAAAAATCAAATACTTGAAAGTTTCCAGAAATACAGTACAATTCATAGAAATTTTACGTTATGTTATTGTAAAAACCATATAAATTAAATCCATGCATTACCTTACATATCTTGTTCGACGCACCATTTCGATTCTCGTATTTGGATTTGCCGTTTCCGTCTGCTGCGTTTCATTTGCAGATGCCCCGATAGGCACGGCATCTGCCGAAGCCATGCAGGCAGCCGCTCATGAAGAAGTTGCTTTTGAATCCGCCGCCAATAAAGAATCTCACGATGACGGAGCGCATGTGGGGCATCCGCCGCTGCCGTCCATCGTTCACGACCTTGGGTTGATTCTCGTTGCCGGTGCTATCATGCTGCTGCTGTTCAAGTGGCTGCATCAGCCGGTCATTCTCGGTTATCTTATCGCAGGTTTTATTGTCAGTCCTTATTTTCTGCCGACCGACCCTAATCACGAGTTGTACTCATGGTATGAATGGTTATACCCGTACATTCCCGCTTTTATACCGAAAATACTTCAAGTACGTGACCCCCACAGTATCGAAGTATGGGCGGTAATCGGCGTTATTTTCATGCTTTTCGGTTTGGGACTCGAATTCAGTTTCAAACGGCTCATTGCCAACGGCAAAATCGCTGCTATTACCGGCGGGTTTGAGGTTATTTCAACGACCATTATCGGTTTTTTTGTCGGAAAGATACTCGGCTGGGACAACATCCACAGCATTTTCTTCGGTGCAATGCTTGCTATGTCCTCAACGACTATCATACTCAAGGTATTTGACGAATTGCAACTAAAAGGCAGGGCTTTTGCGCCGATTGTCTTCGGAGCATTGATAGTCGAAGACATACTCGCAATGCTGCTGCTCGTGATGCTTGCCTCTATAGTACTAACACAGCAATTCGCAGGCGGC
>WRCR01000120.1 GCA_009783865.1 Planctomycetaceae bacterium
ACAAAACCGTGTTTGCCGGCAGGGGCATCAAGTTGCTGCGAAATATCCGCTGCATTCTTCGGCGAATCAAAGGAAATCACAAAGGGAAACAATTCATTTTCCGACGCAAAAACGGCATAACTAAACAGGAACACAATAATGAATAAAACGGGAAATTTTTTCATAGTTGATAATCGGATAAAGGGATGGAGGATAGTTCACATTTGCATTATTCACGCAGTTATTTTCGTTTCGTCCAGCGGTACTTATTATTTTGTTTGTTGAATTCTTCGTTCCGTTTCTCGACGAAGGAAAAAATTTCCTTCGCAAGATGTGCTGACATAATTTCGGAGAATCTCATATCCTGCGATGTTTCTTTACCGTCGTCGCTTTTTACTTTCTTTTGAATCGGATACACTATAATCGGAAACATTGTTTCTTCTTTGTTCTTCTCGGCTTCTTTTTCTTTTTCCGTCTTCTTTTTATCTTTATCGAGAATAACGTTTCGGAGTTTATCGGCTAGTTCTTTACTTTCTGCATCGTTTTGCGGAATTGCTGTCATCACCGCAAGGTTTTCGAGAATAAAACGGTTGCCGCGAAATCCCTTAGTGAAGTCGGATAACAACGCAGTCATTGCCGGAGAAATTGCAGCGTTCCGCATCATCTGATTCCGCTGCATCTGCTGCTGCATCGCCTGAGGGTTTCCCGGATGCTGCATATTTCCGGCGTTTGCTGCCATCAATGATGCCATCGTCTCCGCTCCCTGCATAAAAGGAGCCGGCGCGATTAAAACCAGCGTTTTCGTGAACTTGTCGGAATCCTTGTTCTGCCAATCGTAAGATGCCAAAATTGCTGCCAGAGTCGCGCTGCGCCCCACCCCGACAATTACGAGCCGATTCATGTTGACATAACCAATATCATGACGACCGATGAGGGTTTTTCTCAAAAGCGGCAGGTCAGCAGTACATATCAGCGCATAGTCCTCATTTTGAAATGTTTCTTCTTTATATTCTCTGTTTAATTTCCACTGCGGCGTTGCAATGGGCTGCTTCTGCGATGCGGGCATCGTCTGTAATTCATTTCGACTGGTACTGTTTCCGTGCCCCCGCAAATCCGGTTGAAGAACGGCATATCCGGCATCGTTCAGCATTCTGGTAAGCGAGGCGAACTCGCTGCCGCGCCCTTTGATGTCGTGAAGCAAAAGAACCGGAGTTGTTTCTTTGTCGCCGTCGCCGTAATAGTACATTGCCGACAAACGGACGGGACTAGGTTCTTCGGTTTGGAATTTTTCACCGTATAGTTCCAGCGATTGTCCTTTTTTTTCGGATTCTCTTTTCGTCTTTTTCGGCGCGGCTTCATCTTGAGCCGAAACAATCGAAACCGCAGCGGTGAAGAATACCGCCGTCAACAACAGAAAGAAACTTGTCTTAAAAATCTTTTTCGTTTTCATTTTTAATCACCTATATCCAAAAGTGTGAACAACAACAAGACGATTTTAATCTGTTTCCGGGAAAAAACAAGCGGTAAAATTACATACCGTCTTAGAGACGGTGGTTAAACATCAGCGGCTAAACTTTACTCTTTCGCTGCCGAAATTGCGTTCTTGACTAATTTTCGCATAAAAGAGGCAGACGCTTTCTCGCCGGTGAAAAATTTGAATTGCAGACACGCTTGTCCGACAAACATTTCGACACCGCTGATAACTGTGCAGCCCCTGGTTGCGGCTTCCTTAAGAAACAACGTGTTTTCGGGATTATAGACCGCATCGAACACCGCCATTTTTCGCTGAAAAGCACGGCGTTCAAACGGCGACTCCTCCACGTTGGGGTGCATCCCAATCGGCGTACAGTTGGCAATCACATCCGGCGCGGGTTCCATCGACATTCTTGAACTCCAGTCAATCATTTCAACTTCCAGTGCTTGCGATACCTCTTTAGCCCGACTGGCGTTAATGTCGGTAACGGTAACCATTGCCCCGCGTTTTTTCAGTCCATACACCAACGCCATACCGGCACCGCCTGCGCCGAGTACCAACGCTGTCTTCCCTTCCAGGATACCGGGATTATCCTGCGGTTTGCCGCCCATCGCTATTTCAATGCTCGACACCGCTGCCAAATAATCCGTGTTAAAACCCAGACGTTCACCTTTGCGAAAGACAACGGTGTTGCAGGCACCGATACTGTCCACCGCCGGGTCCATTTTTGTCAGCGATTCCATTACCTTCACTTTGTGCGGTATTGTCACGCTGATGCCTTCAATATCCCACTGCGGTGCGAACTTGATAAACTCCGCAACCTGCTCTTCGTCAAGCGGAAACGGTACATAGACGGCGTTGATTTTCTGTTCGATAAACGATTTATTATGTATCAGCGGACTCAAACTGTGTCCAATCGGATTGCCGATGATGCCGAAGACCTTCGTCTTTGCATCGGTCAATTCATAATGATACAAGTCGAGCATTTCCTTGTACACCATCAGACCGGGTGCAACGATTCTGTCTTTCGAAAAAGTTGCAAACGTGAACGGCATGCCGAATTTCTTTGCCAAAATGCGGGTCGCTTTACCGGATTCACCCATGCAGATTCCGACAACCCGCACACCGCCTCCGTCGCCGTTCAGTTTCGTTCCGTACTTTTTTGCTTTGGCATTTTTTTCACGAATAAAAGCGATAAAGTTAAACATATCGGCGATGCTTTTCGGATTGACGGCGATTTTGATAACATCGGCATCTTTCCTGAGCATTTCGCGGTGCAGTTCTTCGAGATTGTCCGGTACACCGTTGGTCTTGTGATAACTGATAACTCGCAGCGTTTTTCCAAAGCGGGGAATCTTGTTGGCAATATCATATTCAAGGTCAATGAATTCCGGCTGTTCCGCAATAGCAGCGCGGAGCAGCAATAGCCGCTCTTCTTCGGTGCCGTTCCAAAGTCCGCCGTCTTGTTTTCGGCGCACTGTTACCACTGTTGCTGTCGGACGGCTTGGAAGCAGCCGATGAAGTTCCGGCGAGCGGCGCAAAAAATCGAGACGCAATTCAACTAATTGAACACCATCGGCGGCTAGTGCCTGATGTTCGTTAATCATTCGGGTATGACTTCCGCAAGCAATTGTAACGCAAATCATTGTGGTATATTATCGTAAAAAGTGTTAGTTTATAAGGCAACACGTACTGATATTGTACCCGGCTTTTTCAATGATTTCAACCGTCCGAAGATGTTCAATCATCTTTCTTAGGAAATGCCCTACGTTTTTCACGTTCTTTCAGATATTCTTCGGGTATCGCATCGCCCGGCTTCCATGAGTCCGGACCAGGTCTCCATTCGCCGGAGGCGTTGGCGGTTACCGGAGCGTTGTCTTTCATTGCCATCTTACGAAAGTTCTCGAAAATCTTTTTGACATGCTCCGGCGGGTTGTCAATCAAGTTTTTCATTCGTTCTATCTGCTCGTCGGTAAGCACATCGAACATCTTGAATTTCAGATTGTTCGCGAGAACGTTGCCTGCCTCCGTGAATTCCCCCATTCCCTTCGCATATTCCGGGTATTTTTCCACAACCTTCTTACTTGCTTCCGTGCTGATTCTTTTGCGTTCCTCTGGGTCTGTAACGTTATCTAATTTATCTCCAATCTCTTCTTGGAATTTTTCCTGAAAGAACAACTGTCCTTCCACCAATTTATCAACTTGTTTTTCGTACTCGGGTTTCAATTCCCTTTTAATATCTGCCAGTTGTCTCTTTTGTTCGTCTGAAAGGTCTAATGCCTCGAACATATCCGGCGAAACAAAAGGATTGTTAGCCATGGTTGAAATCAGGTACTCTTGGATTTTCCTGAATTGTTCCGGCGACAAGGTCTCATTGATGAGTTTGTCCCGCCTTTTCTGAATGACATTATTCATTTCCATTTGCAGGTCGAAGAATTTCTTTTGCGTTTCTTCCGAAGCATTTTCTGCAAACGGACCGCCGGGCATTTCGGTTCGCATCCGCCTCATTTCATTGAGAATCGGCTTGAGTTCAGGGTCTTCACTGTTCAATGTCTTTTTTGTATGGGCATCTACGATTTTTTGACGCTGCTCTTCCGAAATACCAAGTGCCTCCGCATTACCGTCAACGTACAACAGACCAAAGGTTGCCGAACCAATTCGGTTGTCCCAATTGAAAAGGTAATCCAGTTTTATTGAGTTTTCCCTGACTCGTTTCATTGCTGGTGAGCGCATCATTGCACGCTGATTTTCACGGGCTTTTCGTTGGGCTTCCGCGTTTTGAGCGGATACCAATGTCGTCAAACCGAGCAACAAAACAACGGTCAGACCGCAAAAAGTGAAATGAGTCGTCTTCATGGCAGGGAATCTCAAAAAAAATGATTTATATGTGCGGGGGCTAAAGCCCCCGCCTCTTTGAACTCTTTGAACATTACGCTACCGCAATCGGTGTCCGTTTCTGAATCGCTTCCATTTCCTTCAGAGCAATAACCAGCGCATCGCGGGCAAGTGAACCGCCGAGAATCGGAGACGGTTTGCCGTTCTTAACCGAATTCACTACTTCGCTCAACTCATTGGCAAACACACCGACTTCGTCAATGTTCGGCAATTCGGGTTTCTCAATTTTGCCGTCTTCCGTCAGCACTTTGAGACCTTCGGCATCAAGCACCAGCGTTGCCTTTTCAAAGTGTACTTCATAGTTTGCCATGAAAGGACGACCCTGTTGAAAAATACAGCCGCTGTTCGAGGTAACGAGAATATCCTTGTCCTCGAACAAGAATTGCGTGCTGAAGTATTCCGGCACATCTCCCCGCAAGCGACCGGCACTTTGTACGCTTTTCGGCATACCGAACAGCAGCCGGATGAAATGCGCATCGTGGATGTGCAGGTCGAGCAAGGGTCCGCCCATTGTGTCCATGTTGTAGAAATTCTTCAGCCAGACCGGGTCAGAAATCACGCGGTTGAAATGTCCGCCGAGGATTTTTCCGTATTTCCCCGAAACCGCCGTATCATAAACGAAGCGGTAAGCGGTAAAGAACGGCAAGACATGAGCGACCATAAACAGTTTGCCGTTCTTTTCAGCGGCAGCGGTCATCTTGTCGGCATCGGGAATTTTCAACGAAATCGGTTTTTCTGAAAGAACATGTTTTCCCGCATTGAGCGCATTGACCGCAACTTCTGAATGGGCAGCGGGCGGAAGACAAATATCGATGAGGTCAACGTCCGCATCGGCGAATAATTCGGGAAGAGAGGCGTAGGTTTTCACGCCGGTTAAGTCCATTTGTGTTCCGCGGGGACCGAAGTTGCCTTGAATAGCCGTCCAATCACCGGCGCGGCGTTCCGGCAGCACTTCGCAAATAGCGGCAACTTTCACGCCTTCAATTTTCTGATAGGCGAGATAATGAATCATTCCCATAAAACCGAGACCGGCAATTCCAACTTTTAACATTACAAAACTCCTGTGAAAAGATTGTACGAAATAAACTAACTAAACTTGTTGCAGCGCAACTTGTCAACATTTTAACAGGAATGAGGATACACCGCAAGAGACGCAAAGAATTCGCAATCGGAAAGACCAAAACCGGAACGGAAAGGGTTATGAAACAAGTCCATTGCTCCTTCAGGTAAATGCAGGTGTATCACCCTCAAGTTAATGTCTATGGGGTGATAACCCGCCGTTTGCACTCTCTAAATAGGCTCATTCGTAAATATAATTTGCCAAGAACGCATTTCCTAACTTGGTACATACTTCTCGGACAAACTCGATTGGCGTGTCTTTTGCCGAGTGTAAAATTATTTTTACCTGCGTGTTGTCTTTGCCTTCGGATAGTTTATTCAATTCCGCCGGCAGTGTTTCCAAGGTGACCGGTTTGCCGTCTTTTGTTACCGTTTCATCAGCGGCAATTTTCAACTGCACATAAATCGGTACTTCCGTTTCTGCTTTTTTGATAATTTCGTCAATCGAAATTTTCAACGCCGTTTTATCGCCCCCTTGTTTGCTTAAGTCGGCTGCACTCATGAAAGCAAATATCTCAATCGTTTCCCGCGGGTCAATCGGGGACTTACCGCTCTTGAAAAACTTGCATACCTCATCCACCAGCGGCTTATAACCGGCGTAGGTATCGGCAAGGGTAATGTTTTTTTCACCGAAAACGACTGCACCATAACCTCCTTTTCCTTTTCGGATACCGCGGAAAGTTCCGATTCGTTCGTCTTCCCAGACACCCACTACGAGTTCCGTACCGGCGGTCTGCGTTCTCGTCACGGTTTTACAGCCGGTTCCCATTATCGTAAAAAGAATTTCGACACCGTGAATTCCGTACCAGTACAAATCAGGGTGTTTGTCGTTCAGCGAACACGGTCCCCATGACGCACAGCCGACAGTTTTTCCGGCGGGCTGCTGATTGCGGGCTTCCTGATAAGCGGGTGAATAACGTAAAGATGAAGCGGAGAACACCGGCACTCCTTGTTCCTGCGCAAGTTTGAAAATAGCGACTACGTCCGCTAGTGAACCTGCCATTGGTTTGTCAATAAAAAGCGGTTTTTTCGCCGCTATCACCGGTTTTGCTTGTTCGAGATGCGGTCTGCCGTCAACACTTTCCAGTAAGATGCCGTCAACATGCGGCAGCATCGCTTCAATGGACGGATAAATAATAACGCCGCCTGCTTTTAATCCATCGGCATATTGCTGGACGCGGTCCCAACTGCCGGGATTGTCGGGCATACCGCCGGGGTAAGCAGCAACGACTTTGAATCCCTTGCAAGGGTCTTCCGCATTGGGGTCGTTGAGAATTTTGGTGAATGCCGGCACATGCGAAGTGTCAGTGCCGATAATTCCGACGCGGAAAACTTCGTCTGCAAGCAAAGCAGTTGCCGGAAAAATGAAAAGAAAACAGAAAAGGGAACGGAGAAAATTGAAACGCATAAAAAACCTCTTTTGGATACGATGTTGCAATTCGAACAATTTGGAGTTAAAATTATTTAGCAATTTCGTCCTCTTTGAGGACGGGCTAAACGTGAACGATTTTATTATCCGCTTTTTTTGTTTTTTATCAACTGTTTTCAAAAAATAATTTTTTAACATGACTTCGTCTGTTTCAAATCCGCAAAAAAGTCCTTTCATAGGAATGCTCGCCTCGTCTTTGATTTTTCTGCTTGCCGGAAGCGGTGTTACCACTTACTATTACATGCATCAGGAAAATGCCCGCCTGCAAAATAGGGATTTTCTAGAAAAGCAATTACTTTTATTGGGTGACAGCAGCCAGGGAAAACCGAAACGCACGCCGACACTTGCTCTTATCAGAACCGACATCGCAAATCAGGGAACGCTGCCGTCCATACGCACCTTTCAGGGTCGGCTGCTTGAAATCAAAAACACAACGCTTGCGTCCGAAGTTACCGGATTGGTTTCCGAAATGTCAGTTGAAGAAGGAAATTTCGTTAAAGCGGGAACGCTCATCGCACAGATTGATGTTACATGGATAAAGTTCATGCACGAAACCGCTGCGCGGCAAATCGAGTTGCGGAGGTCCGTGCTTGAATACGAAAAAAGCGAAATGCAGCGTCTTTCCCTATTGGTTGAACGCGGGGCAGTAACGCAAAGCGAATATCTTCTGCAAGTTAATAAAGCAGACCAGACCCACACGAATCTTGAAATCGCTAAAGTCGTATGGGAAGAGAGCGGCGAAAAACTGAAACGGACAAAGATTGTCGCTCCGTTTGACGGATACGTTGTCAAGAAGATGACGGAAGTCGGTTCGCTGCTTTCACCGGGCAGTCCGATAGTACAAATTATTTCTTCCGGCGAAATTGACGCTGTTGTACCCGTAACGCAAACGGTGATTGACCGAGTTGCACTCGACGACCAACTCGCCGTTAGTATTCATGACCTCAATATGAAAGTGAACGGCAAAGTTCATCTGATAGTACCGTATGCGCCGTCAGTCGGTCCGCGTATGTTTCCGGTGCGCATCCGTCTTCCGAATGATACGGGTCGGCTAAAATCCGGTATGGCGGTCGAAGCACTTATTCCCGAAAGTGAACCGAAGCCCGGTCTTATTGTGCCGGTTGAAGCGGTAATTGATAAACCGGACGGCAGAACAGTTTGGGTTGCGATTGTCCAGAAAGCAGAAGGGGACCAGCCGGAAAAAGTTACCGTGCATCCGATTCCGGTAAAAATTCTTGCGCACGCTGTTACTACATGTTCCATTGAACCGGAGACCGAAGACGGAAAAAAGTTGCTGGTCGATAAATCGCTGGTGGTTGTCGAAGGCGCAGAGCGGCTCACAGCAGGGCAGTTCGTCAGAATCAAGGAGATTGACCCGAAATACCTGAAGGACTTACCGACAGGTTCCGGACATTCCGTTATAAGAACGGTGAAAGAAGAATAATTTTGTTGTGTTTAGCCGCCGTTTCTAAAACGGCGTTATTAAATGGTTTTCATTTACGTTATTGAGGGTTCTCTATGAAAAAAACACTTATCCTTGCTGTTTGTTTTCTCGTTTCGTTCACATTCATTTCTTCCGCACAGGAAAAGAAGCAGGCGGCACCGCCTGAACCGCCGCCGCTGATTCCGAATGTGCTGACAAAGGAGAACGGTTATGACCGCGACCCGAAGTTAATGATGACGGAATTTCTGCAATCCGAAATTGCGGTAAAACAAGTCGAATGGACTAACCGCTACGACAAGTTAAAAACAGTTGAAGACATTGCCGTTTATCAAAAGGAACGGAAAGAGTATATGCAAAAAGTTCTCGGCAAGGGATTCGACCGCTCATCGCCGCTGAATCCGAAAGTCACAAAAGCGATGCAAAGAGGCGAAGTAGGCAAGAACGGTTTTAAGATAGAAATGCTCGTCTTTGAAACCGTTCCGAATTTTTTCGCTACCGCAGCGGTTTATATTCCAGACGAAACGCGTTTCAAACCGCCGTATCCCGCAGTCCTCGTTGTGTGCGGTCATTCCGTCACCGGCAAGGGACGAGACCTATACCAGCGTGTTCCCGCCCTTGCGGCAACAAACGGATTGCTGGCATTAACCTTAGACCCGATAGACCAAGGGGAACGCTCGCAGCGTCTTGATGAGAAAGGCAAACCGAAAGCACAGGGGACATCGGGACACAATGTCATTGGTGCGCAAAGTATTCCGCTTGGACGCAATGCCGCAACCTTCGAAGTTTGGGATATGATGCGCGCACTTGATTATCTGCAAAGCCGCCCCGACGTGATTAAGGATAAAATTGGAACTACCGGTACCAGCGGCGGCGGAACACAGACCTCGCACATCATGGCACTTGATGACCGCGTTGCGGTTGCTGTGCCGAGTTGTTATATCTGCAACCTTTTCAATTTGACTGGCGGATTAGGACCGCAGGATGCCGAACAGAATTTGTTCGGACAACTTGCTTTCGGAATTGACCACGCCGACTACGGCATTATCCGCGCGCCGAAACCGCTTTTGATTGAAACGGCAACCTCCGATTATTTTCCGGCTGTCGATGCGTGGGGAGCATACCGCAATATCAAACGGATTTACAGCCGTTTTGAATTGGACGAACAAGTTAGTATTACCGAAACGGAAGGCGAACACGGCTGGCATAAAAACCTGCGGCAGCAGTTAGTCAGATGGTTTCTCCTCTGGCTCGCCGGACGCAACGAAGCAATCGTCGAAGCAGAGGACTTACCGATTTTTCCTGACAAAGAATTCCTTGCAACCGAAACCGGCGAAGTAATGAACCTCGAAGGCGCAAGGTCTGCTTTCGATTTGAATCGGGATTACAACGAAGAACTTTTGGCGGTGCGAAAAGCGAAGAATGCGAACCGCTCAAAAGACGAATTGCGAAGTGTTGTCCGAAACATCGCGGGAATCCGTCCGCTTGATTCAATACCGGCAGCAAAGACAAAGGATTTTAAAAACAATGTGCTGACTCCGATTCCGCCGGTGTTTGAACCGGTTGCTTCAAAAATCGAGAAGCATATTTTCATCACGGACAGTTCCGCTGATAAAACAATCGAGTTGCCCGCCTTCGTTTTCTTCCCGAAAGAAGACAAGGGAACTAATG
>WRCR01000121.1 GCA_009783865.1 Planctomycetaceae bacterium
AACCCTTGTTCCAAAAGTGAACGAATCGATTTTTCCCAAAGTACCGGACTAACAACCTGTTTCACGAGTGTTTTACGTATATCATCAGGTTCGCCGTGCGGTAATGCGTCAACATTACTGATGACCGGTATTCCCGGCGTTGTAATCGGTGTTTCCGCTAGTGCCGCCTCAAGAATCTCGTCTGCCGGTTTCATCAGCGGTGTATGAAATGCTCCTGCCACCGACAGCGGAACGGCATGAATTGCTCCCGCTGCCGAAAGTTCGGCTAATTTTTCGCAGCACTTCACTGTGCCGGAGACCGCTGTATTGCCGGGACAAAGCATATTTGCAACTTGCAGAACACCGTATCCGCGGTTTTCGCTGCATAATTTTTCGACTTCAGCGAGTTCCGCTCCGATGATGCTGACCATTCCGCTTGGTGTTGCGTCGGAGGCATCCTGCATTGCTTGCCCGCGTTTCTGTACCAGCCGCAGTCCGTCTTCAAAGAAAAACGCACCGGCGAAGCACAACGCCGAGTATTCTCCCAAACTCAAACCGGCGGCGGCACCGCATTGTTCAACGGCTTCCGGCGTTTTTGTCCGCAAAAATTCCGCCGCTGCAATGCTTAACGTAAAAATTGCCGGTTGACTGATGACCGTTGAATCCAATTCGTCCGCTGGTCCCTCGAAACAAATCTTTGCCAAATCATAGCCGAGAATCTCACCGGCTTGCTCAAACAGTTTTCGTGCCGGAGCAAACTCCTCGGTTAGGACTTTACCCATACCTACGAACTGTGCGCCCTGACCGGGAAACAATAAGGCGGTTTTACCCATCGTTTGATTGAGCGTTGTTAAAGGGATGGAATAGCGGAATCACGCCGTGAAACCCTGTTATTTGGGATTTCTTTTCGATTTCTTTTCCAGCGCGTCGGCAACGTCGACAACTTTGCGTCCCATATAATAGCCGCATTGGGGACATATCGTATGGGTCGGAATTGCCTTGTTGCACTGGAGACAATTCGACAATTGGACGAGTTTTTTGTGGTCATGCGAGCGGCGGGTACCGGTTCGCGCATTACTGTGTTTTCGTTTTGGGACAGCCATTTTTCTGCTCTATTTTTCTCTCAAGATTGTTTCTCAAGTCAGTATTTTCCGAATTCTATGCGAATTTTGGGACATGATACAGTAAATACCGAATTTGTCAATAGGAAACCCCGCAGCGGAACATTTTTTGTAAAAACGTTGAAAAATACCGTCTGCTTACTTTTCATACGGTTCAACGTGAACGAACACATCGAGAATATCTTTATCCGATTCCAGCAGGCGTTCTTGAATACGATGTGAAAGTGCGTGTGTCTCACGAAGAGACATGCCGGGGGCAACCTGAATGTGAACATCGACTGCCAAGCCGGTCGGACCAATATGACGGGTTCGCAATTTGTGTAAGCCGTTAACTTCAGGAAACGAGCGGATAATTTCAGCGATTTCATTACGCTGTGTTTCCGAAGCACCCGCATCGAGAAGGGCGGCAAATGTAGGACGAACAATTTCCCACGCGGCATATACTATCATCATTGCAACGACTATCGTTCCCACGGGGTCAAGAAAAGCGAAACTATCGCCGAGTATCAAACAAGCAGCAACGGTAATTGCGGCTGGAATTGAACTGAGTGCATCGCTTCGGTGATGCCAAGCGTTGGCTATCAAAGCGGAGGACTTGAGATTCATACCGACCTTGACCGTGATTCGATAGACGTATTCCTTGACAATGATTCCAATGACCGCAACGACCAACGGAAGCCAAGTCGGAGAAGGGAATTCCTTATCGCCGAGCATTTCGAAAATCGTCATCACTGCGTCATAGAACAGACCGAAGGCGACGAGAACCAACACTAACCCGATGAAGAACGTGACCATCGTTTCGATTTTAGCGTGTCCATAAGGATGGTCTTCGTCGGCGGGGCGGTCCCAAAATCTTGAGCCGACCAATATGACGACATCAGTTACAAGGTCAGACAGCGTGTGGACAGCGTCGGCAATCAAGACGGAACTGTTTCCAACGATGCCGGCAAACAATTTCAAACCGCTCAATATCAAATTGACCCAAAATCCGACCCACGTTATGCGGCGGACTGCTTGTATAGTGTCGGACGAGTTTGCGTTGTTGGAATTGGAAGTCATAGTTCGATATTATAACTTCGTTGAAGGGAAAAATCTTATCGGCAATGCAGAAATGTCTTCGCCTTGCTGCCGAGCGGTTCGCCAAAGAATTCCTGATATGCTGCGGCAACCTCACTGTTTTCGTGACTCAATCGTACCTTGCTTCCGTCAATGCCCGATTGAAGTACGTCTCTTCTGTCGTAAATCAAATCTTGCAACGCCGCCGAGACAACCGGCGGCAAGCAGTTCAAGACCGCTGGCACAGAGTAAGTCACGACGGGAAAGTTGATTTGTCGTTGCTGAATAGCGGGTTAGAGTATAACGTTAGTTAAATGAATTAACACCGACGCTTCAGGAAAGTTTTGTTTTTACAAAATAAGGTTAACACTATCGAATCATAAATCGTCATTTAACGGGTGAAAACATGAATTGCATATTACATTCAATGTAATACGCCGGAGTACCGGATAAATGAAATAGTGACCCTTGCCTAACGCTGCGGACTCTGTTATCATTTATCCATATCCAATCCGGTAATGCTATTTTCATACGATTCAACCGACAATGAAACACCTTATTTCCACTGCCGTTCTTTCCGCCGTGTTATTTTTCACTGCGTTATTGCAGGGACAAACGCCGCAACTTGCCGTCACATCGTTTGACGCGCCCGACCCAACTGCCGTGCAAACGCCGGACGGCTTTTACGCTGTCGCAACCGGCAAAACCATAAAAATTCTGCACAGCAAGAACCTGATTGAGTGGACACTGCTGCCGAATAGGGTTTTCCAAGACGACATTCCCGAATGGGCAAGAGAACGTGTCAAAGGAACCAAAGGAATTTGGGCTCCTGACATTGTTTTTCACAAGGGGCAATACTATCTCTATTATTCTGTTTCAACTTGGGGCAGTGCGCGCTCGCTCATCGGCTTGGC
Organism: Planctomycetaceae bacterium; assembly: GCA_009783865.1. Classification (GTDB taxonomy): domain Bacteria; phylum Planctomycetota; class Planctomycetia; order Pirellulales; family Thermoguttaceae; genus WRKP01. The sequence continues at coordinate 3,071 of WRCR01000121.1, forward strand.
TGTCAACAAGACGCTAAATCCGCAATCGCCGGATTACAAATGGGAAGACCGCGGCATTGTATTGGAATCGCATCCCGACCATACCGATTACAATGCGATTGACTCCGCTTTCTTCGCCGATGATGACGGCAAAGCATATCTCGTCTGGGGTTCATACTGGAAAGGAATAAAAGGTGTCGAAGTAAATCCCGAAACCGGTAAGCCCTTCAAATATCGGGACGGCGATTTGAAAATTCCGCTGGATTACAAGACGGTTGCCAATCGGGGCAAAGGACGCGACACTTCCATTGAAGCACCGTATATCATTAAAAGAAACGGTTATTATTATATGTTCACTTCACGGGGCAGTTGCTGCGAAGGCGTTAGAAGTACATATCATATCGTCATTGGACGGGGCAAATCACCGCTGGGACCATATTTCGACAAAGACGGCAAGCGTATGGACGAAGGCGGCGGAACTTTGTTATTAGAAGGCAATGAAAAATGGAAGGGACCCGGACACAACGGCATTCTTCAAGTCGCCGGCGACGGTAAAAATGCCGGGGACTATGTGATTTTACATGCATACGATGCGGAGAACGCAAAGGCAGGACGGCTGACGCAAGTTCGTCCGCTGTATTGGGACAACGACAACTGGATGGAAATCGGCGAGATACTTTCCGTGCCGTTTGAAAAATTCGATTTCACGGTTCGATAAAGAATGTTGAAAAGTTTTGCGGAATTTTGGATTCGGTTAAACGATAGGATATCTCTAAAAACCTTCCTTGCGTACTTTGCAAATTCTTTGCGTCCCTTGCGGTAAAAACCTTAACCGCAAGGTACACAAAACACAGCCAAAACTTTTCCGCCCGGTCGCCGGTTTAACAAAAAAATCTAACCCAATATCTGTTTCAAATCCTCTTCCGGTGTTGTTATCGGGGCAATCGAAAATTTCTCAACGAGTACCTTCAATACATTAGGCGAAATGAACGCCGGAAGCGAAGGTCCAAGTTTAATGTTCTTAATTCCCAGCGACAGCAGCGTCAACAAGATGCAGACCGCCTTCTGTTCATACCATGACAAAATCAGCGACAGCGGCAGCGAGTTCACACTCATATCAAACGCTTTTGCCAGCGCGACTGCAATCAGAATTGCCGAGTACGCATCGTTGCACTGTCCGATGTCAAGCAGCCGCGGAATTCCGTCAATAGTGCCGAAATACGAGTTGTTGAATCGGTATTTCCCGCAGGCAAGCGTTAGAATTATGCAATCCTGCGGAATCTTTTCGGCAAGGTCGGTGTAATAACTTCTTTTGCTTTTTACGCCGTCGCAGCCGCCGATGAGGAAAAAGTGCCGGATTTTTTCGTCCTTGACCGCCGCAATTACTTTATCCGCAATGCTGAGAACGAAACCGTGTCCGAATCCCGTGATAATATCCGGCTGCTCTTTTTCCGGTTCTTCAAAGCCGTCGAATTTCAAAGCAGCTTCAATGAGCGGTGAGAAATCCTTCTGCTTTCCCGGAACGCGGTCGGGAATATGTCCAACCATGTTCCAGCCGGCACAGCCGGTTGTAAAAATCTGACTATAATTACCCGGATTTTGAATACAGTTCGTCGTCATCAGAATCGACCCGGGAAAATTGGTAAATTCTTTTACCTGATTGTACCACGCTCCGCCGTAGTTTCCGGCAAGATGCGTATATTTCTTCAAGTTCGGATAACCGTGTGCCGGAAGCATCTCACAATGTGTATAAACGTTGATGCCTGTGTCAACGGTTTGCTGCAGCAATTCTTCGAGGTCCAGCAAATCGTGTCCTGAAACGAGAATTGCTTTACCTGCTTTCGGCGTTGTCCGAACCACTGTCGGACTTGGTTTTCCGAAATGTTCTGTATTGGCGGCATCGAGCAGTTCCATAACTTTGAAGTTAACGCTGCCGCATTCCATGTTAAGAGAGATGAGTTCATCTAATGCCGCTGTATTTTCCGCCAAAACGGCTAGTGCTTTCGCAAAGAACGCATACACTTCATCGGATTCCTTACCGAGAATATAGGCGTGGTCGGCGTAGGCAGCCGTTCCTTTTAGACCATAGAGCAAGAGCGATTGCAGCGAAAAGATGTCTTCGTTGATATCCAGCCGTTCAATAGGCATGGGCAGCGTTAAAGACGTTTGTTTTAGCAAACTGTCTCTGACTTCTTTTGCTTGCTGCAAAAGTTTGTTTAATCGCACATCGTCAAAGTTAACATTGGTAACTGTCGCAAACAAAAGTTCGAGAGTGAATCGGTCAACTGACTTATCATTCTTTCCATTCTGTTTAAGGTGGTGATTACAGAAACCAATCTCCTTGACGGTCTGGACGATACTGTCTTGCAAGGCAGCAGTTGTCGGTCGTTTGCCGCAAACTCCGATTTGAATACAACCGGTGCTGTTGGCGGTTTGTTCACATTGGAAACAAAACATTGACATAGATGAACTCTTTCGCGTATTAACTAATACAAAATTAGTATTAGTTCAGGTTAAAAAAACACCCTCGACATAAGGATGACACCATGGCGGAGACGACATTTCCACCAAACTGCTATTATTTTAGTATTAGTTTAGTTTTCGTCAATAGGGGGATAAAGACGGCGGGCAGACAAGCGGAGTACCGGCTAAATGGTGATGAAAAATTGCTTTTACGGACTCTGTTTTTTTTCTTCGTTAATATCGTCGAGCAAATTCTGTATTGTGATTGCTTCAAATTCGGCGGCAAGTTTTTCTCCGATTCGTGTCAGCCGGCGTTGTAAAACGCAATTCTTTCTATTCGGACATAGTACTTCCTGAAACGAACATTCCGAAATCTCGATTCTTTCGTTAAACAGTTCAATGATTCTTAAAAGCGTTATTTTGCAAGGCATATCGGCGAGACGCACGCCGCCTTTCGCGCCTTCTTTGTTTTCCAGAATTTCCCCTTTGACCAGCGTTGAGCATATTTGCCGAAGAAAGTTCAACGGCAACTTCGTTTCGCCGGAAAGCGTTGCGGTCGAGATATAATCTGAACCGTCCCGCATTGCGAGATGTAGAATCGCCCTGATGGCATAATCCGCATCTTTTGGAAACGTCTTCATATAAGTATTTTAGTATCGGTATTTTCGTATCCGTATTTTAATATCTATTTTTTTATAGTCAAGCAGCGGAAAATTTTTTACCTGTTCACAAAGTAGCGGTTAATTTGGGGGTTTCTTCCACACGGAGGTACGGAGGGCACAAAGGAGGGAAAACAAGAAATTGACTCCTCCTTCGTGCCACCGTGTGAAAAAAACAAAGAAAACGTTTGTTGTTCAACTTGCCAAAATGAACCGCAACCTCGTGAACAGGTAGAAAATTTGAAAATTCTACAAACCTTTGTCAAAATAAATAGCACAGGAAAATTACGGAAAAACTTAATTGTAATAATTACAATCCAGCCGACAAACCGCGTCTTTTACCGAAACGCCGTAAATTGACATCAATGGGCGAAAAATGCTTGTCTTCGGGCTTTTTGGGGAAAATTTTGGCAAAAATCGAAAAATTCTGTTGGAAAAAACCTAACAAATCGTTATCTTTTGCGTATAAGAATATATTTAACCGCCAAAAACGGTTTTACTATGGAATGCCGGAAATAATTTCGGAAAAATTTATGAATGGCACAGAATATGCAGTTATTCTTTCAAGGAAAAGGAAACATCGGAACGAGGTCAGAACATTACAAAATTATTTCGGAACGCTTTACTCGAACCGCTGTTGAAAGAATTATCACATCATTCAAAAAGGAAAAGTCAAAAGAGACGGAACTTTTTGGCAGAAAGAACGAGGTGAACTATGTTCAGTGCAGCAGACAACATCAAGGACGTGAATTATTTTGCTAAGAACACCTTCGGCGGAACAATCGCCGAAAACGGAATCACACAATGGTCGGACGAGGAATTACTTCTCGAGTACCGTGTTTCGCAGTCCCGAAACACTTTCGAGGAACTTGTCCGGCGGTATGAAAAAGAATTGTTTAACTACCTTAACCGCTGCCTCGGCAACGCAGCGGCGGCAGAGGATGTTTTTCAAACGACTTTCCTTCAGATACATTTGAAGTGCAGTCAGTTTGAAGAAGGACGGACTTTTCGTCCGTGGCTCTACCGTATTGCAACAAATCAGGCGATTGATTACCGTCGCCGGGCAAGCCGGTACAATGTGGTGAGTATTGATGCCGAATCGGACGACAAGGACCCGCTTGCCGGTCAGATTATCGGTAATGAACTCGACCCTGCGGAAAACACTGCTAACGATGAGCAGGTACAGCAGGTTCGGGAAGCGGTATCCCAACTGCCGGATAAACTGCGGCAAGCACTTTACCTTGTGTACTTTCAAGGTATGACTTACCGTGATGCAGCCGAAACGCTGGGAATATCCGCTTGCGTCGTTCACAGCCGGTTATGTACGGCTGTTCAAAAATTAAACCGCTTACTTGCGGATTGAAGTACTGTTTTAACCTAAAACACAGTGAAAACAAATTAACAAAGTGAAACCATGGCAACTATGAATAATGACACCTTGCTCGATTACCTATTGAGCGAACTTGATGCCGATGAAGTCCGCAGCGTTGAGAATGAACTGCGGCGGTCTCCATCGCTTCGCAAAGATTTAGCGGAAATCCAAAAAGTACTTGGTAAGGTCTCGCTTCTTGATGAAGATATTGAACCGCCTGTCAACTTGGTACAGAAAACACTTGGGCGGGTCTTTGCATCAGCCGGCAGTGCAATACCGGTTAATGCCGATGACGCACCGGCGGTGCCGGATGAGGTTATTTTATTCCCGCTCATCAAAACTATAGAGCAGACTGCAGAGCGGACAGCGGAAAAATGCCGCCCGCTTTCGCCGCATCGTCTTTCCCGCCGGACTCCGTCTGTTCGGACCAATGCGCCGCCGGTTAAACCGGTAAGTGTCGAGCGGGAAATCAAACATACTCATAAGCGGCTGCATTACGCTGAAATGCTTGTATCGGTTGCCGTGGGAATTTTGATTGCGTTGTTTGTATTTCCGGTTATCAGTTTTGTCGGCAGTCAGATTCATACATACGTAACGCAAAACCGGACGAATAAAATCAATAAGAGTTTTAACACTTATGTTCAACTTGCCGAGATGCAAACCCCGCAGAGACCGCCGGAAGAAACAGCACAGCAAACCGAGACCGCTGCGGCAAGTTTAACAAACTCGAACTGGCAGGAAGTGGTGCCGGCAAGGATTCCGCTCTTAAATGTCGGCACTGGTTCGAACATCAGTGTTTTGCCTTCGGACAATGAGACAACGTTATATTCTAATAGTCCGCCTTCTACTGTTTATCTGGTATCCAGTCCAGAATTTCAGGATACGGAAACGAATGTTCCGCCGCAATCGTCTGCGGCGCAGAACCTGCCGGAGATTTTGTATCGCGGTCAGCCGCCGGAGAAGATTGAGCGGGTAGAATTGAATCAGCACGATTTGGATTATCAGGCGTTGATGTCCAGAATTAACGGGACGGTTTTGTTGACGAATAGTCAGCAGTCCAATCCTAATGTTCAGGCGGTTGCCGGACAAAGTATATTGATTCAAAACGGCAGGATGTATTTCCGTCAACTGCCCGCGTTTCATCCGCAGGGACGTTGAAAAATCAGAGCCGGAGTACCGGCTAAATTGCCTGTTACTGTCCGAGCATTTGTTTCAATTCCTCTTCGCTAAGCATCGTTGACAAAAACAGCACGGCAGTGTTGTAATGAGCAGCATTCATGCCGCCGTGATGGAAACTGCCGGTGCCGCTCATGATTGTATTGTTTGTTTGAATCACTGATTACATTGATTAGAGCATATCAAAAATTGGTGTGAACTGCTGAAATTCGCTTTCGTCATTCCCGCGAAAGCGGGAATCTAGACGTAAAGTGTTCACGTTCATTCTCTAGACCCCCGCTTTCGCGGGGGTGACGGGAATTTGTCCGCACCAATTCCAAAAACGCTTTAAATGATTGGTATGATATACTGAAATACGGTTCAGACGAAAAGAGTGAGTAAAAAATTTCCACAACGCATTGCGAATCCTTGCGTTTTTTGCGGTTGAATTTTTAGAACTTCACATAAGTTATTCGCAGATAAAGTGTTACATTTCACTGCCGTCTTGCAGCCGGTCAGCATATTCGGTTAGAAGATTTTTGCAGCGGCGTATCATCGGATATTCCCATGCGGACTTCGGATTCGTTGCCCAGAGGCGTTCAAACTCTTCCATTGTTTCGGTGACGGTCATGCCTTTATACAGAAGCCAGGCACCGACGGCAACACCGGTTCGATTGATGCCGCCCCAGCAATGGACATAAACTTTCTTACCGTCCGAAACGAGCCGGTCTATCGCAGCGGCAATCTCGTGCATCTGTTTTAGTGTTTGCGGCGGTCCCGGGTCAGGAACAGGAAAACGATGATGTCCAATACCTTTAGGCAGAAGAGCAGTGTAGGGAAGTAATTCGCCTTCCTCTGTAAAGTCAACGAAGTCGGTAATTCCGAAGTCAATGAACCTTTGAATCTTTGCGGGAGTAGTCCGGTTATCAAAGTTTCGCGGATATTCACCGGCATACAGTTGGTCTTGGATAACCTCGTAGGAGTATTCAATGGGAACAGGCGGAAGGTAATTTTGTTGGTCAGAGTATGTCATTGCCGTTGAATAGCCGTGTTGTTTGATATTTTCTTTTTGATAATTACTAATATGATACGGCTTCTCCCGGTTTCGTCAATACCCCATTTATTCCGACAGCGTCAGCGGTCCTATTTAGTTCTCACTTTATCATTTTCGCGTCGTTTCTCCCAGCACCAGCGACGCGTCGGAACTATCATAGTTCGGTGCTAAAGCCGTTACCCGGAAATGATACCGCGTATTCGCTAATAAACCAACAATCGTTTTCGTAGCGGCGG
>WRCR01000122.1 GCA_009783865.1 Planctomycetaceae bacterium
ACCTTCAACAGTGTGGAAACGGTTGCAACATGTAGTAAAGTTCTTTGAGTTGATGGTTGATGAGGAAGAAATTGCCAGAAATCCCTTTGGTGGTTTAACAATGTCCCCTGTTGCCGATACGCCGGAAGAAGCAACCGCACTGGCTTTGACGGCGCAGGCACGTTGCTATCCGATTCCGGCGGAGTGTGTGGAGTGCGAGCATATTGATTCCTACGCTTCAATGCATCCGCGAGTCGTCGCCCAAGGTAAACGTTTTCCCGAAAACACAGCATCCGAACCCTCAGAGCCAACGGCGTGAGCCGGGCAACACCTCCCATGAAAACCCGATTAACATTTTTTGTCTCACTCATCCTCGTTGCCGCGTTTGCCGCCGCCGAGGTCAAAATCGGCGCCGATTTTCCCGGCGGCAACATTATCGTTACCGCAATCGACGGCGACGCCGTTCGACTGGAGCGGGACATCCGTGACACGTCCGGCGACTGGTTTTACTGGTCGTTCCGTGTTCGCGGTGCCGAAGGTCGAACGCTAAACTTCGAGTTTTCGACCCGCATCACCGGTGCCCGTGGTCCGGCGGTTAGCAATGACGGCGGGAACACCTGGCGTTGGCTCGGCGACAAGCCCGACTTCTCCTGGACGAAATTTCAGTACACATTCAGTCCCGATGAAAAGGACGTTCTGTTCAGCGTGGGAATGAACTACACCGAAAAGGACCTGAAACGTTTTCTCAAAAAGTACGTAAATAACGCGAACCTGAAAGTCGAAACGCTCTGCCAAACGAAAAAAGGCCGTAATGTCGAACTGCTTCGGATTCCCGGTAAAGCCGTCTCAAATAATGGGGATGCCGATTTCAAGGTTTTTTTGGCGTCCCGTCACCACTGTTGCGAAATGATGGCGACATATTCCCTGGAAGGAATCATCGAAACGGTGCTTTCCGATTCGGACGACGGAAAATGGCTGCGGGAACACTGCGACTTCTTTATTGTCCCCTTCACCGATAAAGACGGTGTTGAAGACGGCGACCAAGGGAAGAATCGCAAGCCGCATGACCATAATCGGGATTACATCAAGCGTATTTATCCTGAAATTCAGGCGATTACGGAACAGACCCCTGTTTGGCTGAACGGCAAACCGCTTTTTTGGCTCGATATTCACTGTCCGGGACTGCGCGGCGATTATATTCATTTTACGCATGATTGTTTTACGGAAGACCTGTGGAACACGCAGCAGAAATTTACGAAAATTCTGGAAGCGGAAAAGAAGGGACCGCTTCCATACAATGCTGCGCGTACTCTTCCGTTTACTTCAACTTCGAACCTTGCCGCGCCCGGTTTTCAGAAGTGCGGTAATTGGGGCGGGTCGCTTCCCAATGTGATATTCGCTTCTTCCCTTGAAATTCCTTATGCCAATGCATCGGGTGCTGTCGTTGATGCGGATTCGGCTCGTGCTTTGGGACGCGACCTGATGCGTGCCATCCGTGTTTTTTGGGAAACACAGAAGCATGAAGTATCGACCATCGCCGACATCCGCTTGACACGCCCTTCCGAATATGTTCTAATGGGGATGCAATTTAGTGTTACCTATCCCTTAACCCACCGGAGTACCGGTTAAATAACTATGGAATGTAAAGTCGAAAAAAACAAGTCGTCCTGCTCATGTTCGTATTCTTCCTGTCCCAGACAGGGAATCTGCTGTGAATGCATCCAATATCACCTTGCGAAGCGTCAGGTGCCGGGCTGTTTTTTCCCGCCGGATGCAGAAAAGACGTATGATAGGTCATTCGAACACTTCGCTCGACTCGTTGCTGAGAAGAAGGTGTAGGGTTAAAATCCTTGCTAAGTTGCGCAATGTTGCACTTATTTTACGGAAAATTGTAGTTGACTTTCTTTGTACAACATATTAGTTTGTATACCGTTCACTTCCACAAACAACTGACCCCCGACAAAACTATGAAATCAATTATTCCAAAAAACGGCACTTTAGTCCTTGTGTGTTTCTTATTGTTAGGCACCGCTCTCTGTGCTGCGGAATTACCGGCACCGGAAGCCGCCGCTGCTAAAAAACGGTTTCTGCCGCAGCCGAAACAGGTTTCCCTGCAAACCGGTCCGGAAGTCATCCTTGACAACTCCTTGACCGTCAATATCGAATTGGCAGCGGATGATGCCAAAGCAAAAGACATTGTCGCAGCAATTTTCCAGCGGCAATTTGGAACAAAGCCGAACATCGTTGTTGCGAAAAAAGATGACGCACCAAAGGAAGCCGAAGCGTACCGTATTCGTGCCGCCGGAAAAACCTTGACGGTGAGCGCAGGTGATATTCGCGGTATCCGGCATGCATTGTCCTCGATTCGGCAATTAGCCGAACCTAACCGCGATGCTGTTAAACTCGTTTCGTATCGGATTCCTGTAACGGAGATTGACGATGCCCCCGCTATGGCGTTTCGCGGATTGCATCTCTGCTGGTTTCCCGAAACCCGATATGCAAGAATAGAACAAGCCGTGCGCCTTGCCGCCTATTACAAGTTAAACTACGTCGTCCTCGAGTTTTGGGGAACCTATCCGTCGAGAAAACATCCGAAACTCTGTTGGCAGGAATTCGCCGCAAAGCCCGAAGAAATTAAGCGGCTTGTTGCCATTGGAAAGGAACTCGGTATCACGTTGATTCCGCAAATCAATTTGTACGGTCACGCTTCGCTGTCGCGTGCCGGTGCCTATAAACATATTCCTTTGGACCGGTACCCGGAGTATCAGCCGATTTACGAACCTGACGGCTGGACTTGGTGCTTGAGCAATCCTGCGACACGCACCGTTTTGACTGATGTTGTTCTCGAAATGCTGGAAGATTTTGATAATCCGCCGTACTATCACGTCGGTCTGGACGAAGCACTTCCCCCGGAATGTAGCCAATGTCTCCGTTCCGATTATAAACAACTCTTTCTCGAACACTTGCTATATTTTCACAAGTTGCTGGCAGACAGGAATTGCCGTATGATGATGTGGCACGATATGTTGATTTCCAAAAGCGACCCTCGTATGAAGAATATCTACACCGCCCATGGAAACCAGTACACAATCGGCTTGGTGGACAAACTGCCCCGCGACATCATCATTTGCGATTGGGATTACGGTCCTCCGAAAGAAGGTCACACGCATGAGTCGATGCGGTATTTCAAGGAACTCGGTTTCACCGTTCTTGCTTGTCCGTGGACGAACACGCCGGGCATGAGAGCACAGGGACAAGCCGTTGCCGACGCAAAATTGGACGGAATGCTCCTTACGGCTTGGCACCATCTGCGCGGAAACGAAATGTACACGATATTATCGATGGGCGGTATGGTGACGTGGTGCGCACCGCCGAACTATCCCGGTGTGTATCCCAATGTTTTCGGTATCCATGTGAGACAAATCGGCTGGGACATGCCGATAACGGACTTCGACTACAAAGATACCGGACGTGTTGATTTGCAGGTTCCGCGGGATACCATTCAGTAGTTGTTAAAGTGAGACGCAAGCGGCTGATGCGGTGTGTGATATGTTTTTCTCCCGCTTTTCACTCTTTCACTGCCTTCCCCATTTTTTACGAAAAGGAGATTTACCAATGTATCGTTCATTGTTGACGGTGATTGTATTGTTGTTGACAGCATCCTTTGCTGCTGGAGCGGACTTTAGGGTTTCGCTATATGACGGTTTGCAGCAGTTCTGCGTTTCAAAACCGCCTGCGCCGGGAAAGGATTCGATGACGCTGACCGTTTCCCGAAACGAAACTGTCGGATTTCAGGCGGTAGTGTTCAATGATTCGGACAGCAAAATGTCCGGCATTGAAGTTGCGGTGGAGAACATGCCGGGCGTTACGGCTCATGTCGATGCAGCGGCTGCAATAAAGGTTTATCGTACCCGCAATATGGTTTCCGAAGACAAGTATTTCGACCTTTTGCGTCCTGCCGGTTGGGAGAAGGTTGCGCCGAAGTCCTACCAGCCGTATTGGATTGATTTCGCCGTTGCCAAAGATGCGGCACCGGGAGTGAGAAACGGGAAGATTACCTTCAAACACGGCGGCAAAACAAAGTCGGTTTCCGTGCAAATCAAGGTTTCCCGGTCTGCGCTGCCGACAACGCCGACGCTGCCGTTGGCATTCGCCTTTCAAAGGTCATGGATAGAACAGTTTTACGGACGTGCCTTGACCGAAGAGGAACTGTTTTGCGGCTTCGATGTTATGCTGGCACACCGTATGGGACCGGTGCCGATGTGGAGCAGCAGCGACTATTTCTTTAATGAAAAGACAATCCGATACTGCGCGGAGCGCGGCATGAACGTGTTCCTCGTTTCGGCAACCGGAATGAATGATGCGGCGATTGAGACATCGCTGCGGAACCACGCCCCGAAAATGGACTTGCTGCGCGGATTAAAACTTTTCGATAGAACCTATCAGTTTGCCTTCGACGAAATCTTGATGCAGACGGACTCCGAAAAGCGGCTGCCGTGGATGCGGGCAACTTATGAAAAATTCCATGAAAAATATCCCGAAGTCAAACGTCTCGCAACTTCGTGGCCCGACAAGCGTTTGGATGACTTCACCGATATTTACGTTGTTCCCGTCGGACATTACCAGCCGGAAATGTCGGAAAAGGGTCCCGTTTGGTGGTACTCGGTCGGAAGTGCGCAGATAAATTCTTCGCCGGATTTTCGTATTGATTTTCCGCCGCTTCTTCAGCGGTACTTTTTCCTTGCCAACTGGCGGGCAGGCATCGACGGACATCTGTATTGGGCGGCGCACCGTGAATGGCCCTTCAATAAGGAAATACAAAACAAAGAACGAGTCGAAGACGAATGGGTACCTTCTTATGCACATGGACACACCGGAGCGCGTATCAATGACTGCGGGGCGGGCAATCTGTTTTATCCGGGCGGCAAAGAGAATGTTGTGCTGCCCAGCGTCCGGGTGAAATATCTTCGTGACGGCGTGAACGATTACGAATATCTGGCACAACTGCGGGCGGCAACGGAACTTCTGTCGAAGCAGCGTCCTGCCGGTTGGGAAAAACTTCTTGACGATGCAAGCAACTTGATGAATTTTTCACCGAATCTGACTGCCCCGCCGAAGGAACAACTTTTGAACTGGTACGCCCAACTTATCCAGTCCGGTTCACTGTTGGGAATCAATACGGATGTATTTGGTGCTTGGAAGAAGTCCGAACATTCAGACGGAGGGGGCAACATTAGTTTGACCGTTCACCCTGCTGCCATTCGTGAAGGCGGCGAGGCAGCGTTGCGCGTACTTCCCGGCACGGATGAGACCTTCGTTTTTCAGGATGTTCCTACCCAATCGGGCAAAGAGCATTCGGCATCGGTGTACATTAAAACGGATGACTTGAAGGGAAAGGCGTGGCTGCGAATCGCCTATCTAGATGCCGAAAAAACGGTGCTGCAATCCGCCGATTCTGACCAGCATTTTTCCGGTTCATCGGGACCGAAAAGGTTTCAAAAAGTTGAAGCCCGTTTGTCTAAAGCACCTGGAAAGACGGCGTTTTTACGCATTTCGCTTGTAAGTTGTTTAGAACCGGGGTATGGTTCCAACGATAAAGAACCGCTGGCAAAGGCATTTTTCGATGACGTATCGGCAGCGGCAGATAACCAACCCTTGAGCGTTATCAATCCGGGGTTCGAGGAAAAGGTTAGATTCAATCCGTCAAGGTCTGATGATTTCTTCGCCTTCCGCAACCGCCTTGTCGATTGTCTGGAGCGGATTTGCGCTGCGTTGAATGAGAGCGGTCCGTTTGCCAATGCCCGCGCCGGTCGTAATCGTTAATGAATTTTCATTATCCCTTTCCTTACTTTTTATTTCACCTTATGGCTGCTTTAAAAACCGCAAAGAAATTGGGCTTATGTGTCTATCTCGTTTGTTGGATTCCGGCAGTCGTTCCGTTTCTGACTGCTGCGGAGCCCCGGCAGTCCGCTGCTCTTGTGGAACGAAATGAAAACAGCGTCGAAGTCGTAGCACGCGACGGTTTCATGGGCAACCAAGGAGCCGCCCTCAAACCGGCGATAGAAGAAAAAGAATTTTCGTCCGACTCGCCGCCGGACCTCGTTTTTCGTATCCAAGCGGCGAAACCGATGCTGCATTGGATAATCACCACGGCTGCTGTCGATTCATTCGGCAAGGAGAAAATGCAAAAAGCCCGGGGAAAATACGAATCTCTAACGATTTGGATTGCCGTGGACGACGCACCGCCGTCAAGACGAGTTGTGTTCGTACCATGGCACGACGTGAAAGCAATTTATACCTCGCTAATAGGAAAGTTCAATTTAACGGGAGAACCTCAAACGATTAAAATCTGGCTGCCGAAAGGAGTTCAACTTAACTCACTGGAGATACGTCCTTACACGCCTCCGAGAGTTCCGCCGGCTTTGACGGACTACAAACCGGAATTCGTTCCGCCGGAAACGCGTCCGCGGCTTTGGGTGAACAAGGATTCGCTGCCCGCTGTTCGCAGACGATTGACGCAGGGAGAAAACGCACCGGTTTGGGAAAAATACCAGCAGTTTGCCGAGAAACCTTTTAAGTTCGATTTCAAGCCGGGGGTTGAAATTCCGCACAATGCCGGATTGGAACAAGCCGCCGTTGCGAAAGCGTTTGTCTATTTGATGAACGGAAATGCCGATTTGGGCAAAGAAGCCGTCGCCTTGACCCGCGATTATTTGTCCGTCGTTTCCTTCGGAAATTGGCTCGATATTACTCGGGAAATCGGTCGGGCAATTTATTCCGCTTCGCTCGTTTATGATTGGTGTTACGATATAATGCCCCCGGAAGACCGGCAGGTGATACGCGATGCTCTTCTTCGCTTGGCTATTGACATGGAGATGGGCTGGCCTCCGTTCATCGGCGGAGTCGTCAATGGGCACGGAAACGAAATGCAGATGAGCCGCGACCTGCTTTCCATGGCGATTGCGTTATACGGAGACGAGCCGGTACCTTATCTTTACTGTTCTTATCGTGTTTTGGAAGAGTTGCGTCCCATGTTGGCGTATCAATACCGATCTCCGCGGCATCATCAAGGGTATGGTTACGGTCCGTTCCGCTTTGAATGTGACATGACCGCCGCCTGGCTGTTTTTGCGGATGACCGGACGCGAATTTTTTCATGAAAACATCAAACAAGTACCGTATTCATGGATATACCAGCGATTGCCCTGCGGCGGCATATTGCCGGACGGCGACGGTTCTTATACGCCTAGATTCCTTCGATACGCCAACCTGTTGAATTATTCCTATAGCAGCGATCCTATTCTCAAGGGCGAATACCTGCGGCAATACAGCACGCCTAACGACCCAATGCGGTGGCTGTTGGTGAATGACCCTGACCTCGTCCCGCAGGGGCTGGAATCGCTGCCGTTGACGAAAGATTTTGGGGCTATACTCAGTTCCATGATTGCGCGAACCGGCTGGGACCTAACACCGGAGTCCGATGACATAGTAGTCGAAATGAAGGGCGGCGGCAAACATTTCGCCAATCACCAGCACTCCGATGCAGGTTCTTTTCAGATTTATTTTCGCGGTCTGCAAGCGGGAGACCTCGGCGTTTACGGGTTTTACGGAACACCCTACGACATGAATTTTTGTAAGCGGTCTGTTTCCCACAGTATGATGCTCGTTCACGACCCAAATGAAGTGTTCGGCGGAGCGACCCCGCGGTCGACAATCGGAAACGACGGCGGAGCCCGGCTGCATTTGAGAACACCGCAGACACCGGAACAAGCCGAGACCAACCCTATTCACCGAAACGGCGTTCATCTTGCTTCCGCCTTCGGTCCTGATTCACAGAAACCGATTTATAGTTTCTTTTCGGTCGAACTCGCCGATGCATATTCCGACAAGGTCAAAGAATACGTAAGAAGTTTTTGTTTTATCAATCGGAAAGACGCTTCGGTTCCTGCTTTGTTTCTCGTGTATGATAACATTTTAGTGTCGAATTCCAGTTTCAAGAAGTATTGGCAAATCAACACCTTCTCGGCACCGACGCTCACCGCCGAAGGAATTGATGTGTTTGCGGAAAAGAACGGACGCAAGGGACGTTTGAACCTTTCCATGCTTCTGCCTGCTGCTTCTGAACGGACGACGCAAATCTTGAGCGGTCAGGATACGCACAATGTTTTCGGCATTCAGTACACGCCGCCGGGTTCGAGTGTTCAGACCCAAGGTTCGCGGACTCTCTTTTCGCCAAAAGCGGAAAACGGACGGGACGAGTTTCTGACGGTCATACAGATGGTTGACGAAAAAGGAGTGCAACTTCCTATTTCCCGTTTGGAATCGGATGCCGCTCACGTTGTTCTTGCAGGAAATCACGCCGTCAGTTTTGCCAAGACAGCCGCTCTAATCAGCAAAGAATGGAGTTTGAACCTTCCTTCGGACAGAGAGTATCAGGTACTTTTGACCGGATTGACCGCCGGAAAATGGTCTGTCCGGCAAGGAACCAAAAACGAGTCCTTTGATGTTGCCGAAGGCAATTCCACCTTGTTCTTTTCCGGCAAAGGAACCTGCCGTTTTGTACCGCTAACTAAAGAAGCCGTGAAATGACGGCATATTGTTTTCCCATTCATTTTTGGAGGTTACTATGTTGCGTTTATTGTTAATTCCAGTTTTGCTCATCCTTGCCGCTAACTTGCAAGCGGCGGAGTTGAAAATTCTCAAACCGATTGAGCGGGGCAAGCCCTACGACATTGCTGCCGAAGAGTTCCAAAAGTATTATGAACAATGCACGGGACTCAAACTGCCGATAGTAACAGAACCGAACGAGACCGACCACTTCGTAGTAATCGGTTCCGATGCCGTCAATCGTTTCTGCCGCGACCGCATTGAAAAGAAAGTTCTCAAGCCGTTTCGTATTCGGACGGGAACCGATGATTATCACTTGCTCTCGGTTAAAGACGGAGAACGCAATTTACTGTTTATTGCCGGTGGTCGAGGAAGAGCAACCCTTTACGGTGTTTATCATTTCTTTGAAGAGCGCGGCAACTGCTCTTGGTTCTGGGACGGCGATGTAGTTCCGAAATCGGCATCGCCGCTTGACATCACCGGTCTCAACATAGCCGAGACGCCGCGGTTTGAATATCGGGGATTGCGTTATTTTGCTCACCGCAGTTTGACTCGTTTTCAAGCGGAACATTGGGGACCGAAGGATTGGGAACAGGAAATCAATTGGATTGTTAAAAAACGTCTCAACGTTTTTATGCTCCGCATCGGCATGGACGATATGTTTCAAAAAGCGTTTCCAGATGTCGTGCCGTATCCTGATAACGACAAACCGCTTCCTGAAGCGACTGCCGGTTACGATGACCGCACACCGTCTTGGTCGCTGAAATATCGCGGTGAACTCCGTAAAAATCTTTTACGCTATGCCTTTGACCGCGATTTGATGCACCCGGAGGACTTCGGAACAATGACGCATTGGTACAGCCGCACTCCGATTGCGTTTCTGGAACATTTCAAACCGGAATTCCTTGTTCAATCCGGCGGCGGATACCGCGAACAAACGGGACTCGTTTGGGATATTCGGGAAGACAAGTGGCTTGACATTTATTTCAAATTGACCGAGGCGCATATCGAACACTACGGCAAACCGGAACTATTTCATACCATCGGTCTCGCTGAACGCCGTATGTTCAAAGAGAAGGAAGACAACCTCGAAATCAAGTTGTACACTTATCGCCGCTTAATAAATCAGGTCCGGGCAAAATATCCCAATGCCCCGATTCTGCTTGCCGGCTGGGATTTTTACAGCAGTTGGGACCCCGCAGAGGTACCGGAATTGCTTAAGGAACTTGACCCGACCAATACGATTATCTGGGATTACGAAGCAGATACACTTTCGCCGAGGAATTATACCAATTGGAATTTTATC
>WRCR01000123.1 GCA_009783865.1 Planctomycetaceae bacterium
CGAAATGTTGCCAGAATGGACGGGAGGAAGGTAAAATCGAAGGTAAAATCGAAATCGCCCTTTCTATGAAAGCGAAGGGTTATCCCATTGCCGAGATTGCCGACATTCTCAAACTGCCAGAGCAGGAAATTGAACATTTGTAGCAGGAAACATTTTTACTTCGCCATAACTCGGTCAAGACGAAAGCCCAAAAAGTATTGCTGTCAAACGTCATTGCTGCTTTATGGACTCACCGAAAAATCCGGTACTATGAACGGCTGCAAACTGCCGGGATAACTAACCGAAACCGCATTGATAAGTTCCTCACTGTTTTCACTGCCGCCGTTTTCATACCGCGGTCTGCGGTCGTGTGTTACCTCGTACTTTCTGCCGTAAAGCGGTGCAACAACGTACATTTCTATCGTCCTGGACGGCAAAATACCGCCTCTGCCGCCGGTTGAAGGAAAAGGATACTTCGTATTCTTCAATGAATGAGCCATTGCCAGCGCAGCGGTCTCACACTTCGTTCTGTCCTCTGCACAAAACTGCATTATATCGCGAATCCCCCGCAGAAGAAATTCGGCAATAACTGTTTCATCCGGCGTTCCCTGCGTTGCCCGCACCGCGGTGTCAACCTGATTCAACATCGGCATCCGGCGGTAAAACGGTTCGCCGCTCACATCGATAATTTTCTGCATCGATTGCAGATAAAAAACATTGTCCCGCGGCAGCATTCTGTGAAGTTTCCTTCGGGTTTCTTCGTAAATGCCGCGGACTCTCATTTCTTCAATCTCTTCCGGTTCCAATGCTTCATCGAGACCATATTGAAAAATGAGATTATAGACCCTCATTCCGCTTGCACGGTCTCCAATCCACGCAGCACTATCCGGTGTCCACGCATTGAGTTGTTCCTGCACTACTGAAAACAGATAAACAAGATTTTCCTCTTTCAAATTCGGGTCTAGAACAACGGCTTGCAGGGTCTGAATCGCTTTGAGCCGGACTTCGCCTGCTCTGACGCGTATTGTCGGATTTTTGACTTCAGCGGCAAGTTGTGCTAAACGGAAAGTGTACGCCAGCGATTCCGTTGCCGACAGCACATCGCCTTTTTGCAAAGATGCGGCAAGCGAAAATTCTTCCAGCATTACATAATCGGCTAAAAAGTCAGACGCTTTTGTGTCTGGTATTTCGGCCCCCGCCTGATTTCCCGCCTCCTTCGGCACATCCGCAAATTCAAAGGTGAAACATACTTCGGGATTGTTGAGCATATTCCGAATCTTCTGCCGCTTCGGGTCAATCCGCGACAAAACATCGGAGACCTCCGACAATGATTGCGCCGAAACCTTCCCGTTCTCAAACGGCGAAAACTTTCGCAGCGATTCCAACTCGCCCGGATTTTTTTGATAAACTTCAAACTGCTGCGAAAGCATTACCGCTGCGTTATGCTCCGGCGGTACATCTTTTTTGAAAATCTCGGAAGGCGTACCGCCGTCGTCAATTACTCTTTTGATTTCAAAAATGAGTTCGTTATCTTTTACCGTGCGGACTGCTTCCAGACCGGTGAACACTTTGCTGGGAACTTTTTCGCCGCCGTACATATATGACGTTGGAAGCAGGGAATCCCGCGGCGGAAACCGCGGTCCTGACCGTCCCATAGTGCCGCAGGAACGGGCAAGAACGAACAGAAGTATCGAAATTGAAATGAATACTCCAGCGAACATACCGATTTGCCGCAGATTCAATTCTTCGGATTTCTTGCTACGGCGGGAAACCGACTGCTCTCGTTTTTTAACGATTTTTTTCGCAGCGTTGATGAGTTGACTCTGCTCTTCGTTTGGGTCGCTGCGTTTTTCTGCAACAAGTTTTTTAGAAGGGTTATTTTCCATGCACAGTAAGATACTTCATTTCGGAAAATCTGGCAAGAGCAAAAAGGTTAGCGCAGGACTAAAATATTATGCTAAAAAACTTTTTACATCGGTACAATGAAACGATATTTTTCGGTATTATGCAACTCAACCGGAATTCCATAGACGGTCTCGACAACATCAGCCGTCAGCGTCTCCGGCGTTTTATTAGCGGCAAGTTTTTTGTTTTTCAAAAACAAAAGCCGGTCACAAAAGCGAAGCGCGTCATTCAAGTCGTGAATACTCATCAAAACGCTCAACTGCCGCTGATGAACGAAGTCCTTCAACAGCGAAAAAATTTCGAGTTTGTTTTTCAGGTCAAGCGAACTTGCCGGTTCATCAAGCAGGAGCAGTTGCGAACTTTGCACCAAAATGCGGGCAAGCGAAACCTTCTGTAATTCTCCGCCGCTCAAACAGTCCAGCCGCCGCAATGCTTTGTCACGAAGCGACAGTTGGTCGAGCATCTCTTCGACTATCCGTAAGTCCTCCGCTGATACAATCGCCGTGAAATACGGTTTGCGCCCTAACAAGACCGAATCAAAAACCGTCATACCGGTCATTCCGCAACGCTGCGGCATGTAAGAAATACGCCGCGCTGTCTCTGCCGGTGATAAATGAACAGTTGATGCCCCGTTGAGACGAACTTTGCCGGACTTCGGTTTCAATATCGAATTTATACAGCGGAGCAGCGTTGTTTTTCCTGCACCGTTGGGACCGAGAACCGCTGCTATTGTACCCGCCGGTATTTCAAACGAGATATCGGAAAACACCGGTTCTTTGCCGAACTGAAAGGAAAGATTTTCGACTTCAAGCATCGGTTCTTCCCTTTCCGGTAAGCATCAGGAGAAACACCGGCGCGCCGAGAAATGCCGTTATTATTGACACCGGCATTAACCGCCCCGGAAGTATTACCCGCGAAAAAGTGTCCGCCGCAAGCAGGAAAACCGCGCCGACGACCAGCGAAAACGGTATCACGAAACGGTAATCGCAACCGATAATCAGACGGGCAAGATGCGGTACTACCAAACCGATAAATCCAATGACTCCCAGCGAAGCGGTTAAGACGGCAGTTATCAACGAAGCGAAAATCATTGTCAGAAGACGCACCCGCTGCGTCGGCGTTCCAACACTGGCGGCGGCTTCTTCGCCCAACGCCAAAGCGTTGTAATTCCAGCACTGCGAAATGAAATACAAACAGGAAACCGCAACGAGAACGGCAATCGGCAGCAGCGATGACCAAGTTGCCCGCTGTGTATCGCCGAAAGACCAATATACTATCGCCGCAAGTTGACGTTCATCCGCAAAGTATTGCAGAAGCATAATGCAGGCACCGTAAAATGCTCCCAAAGCAACGCCCATCAAGATGACCGTTTCCGGCTTCGATTGACAGCGGACTGCCAGCGCAAGAATGAACACCGTTGCCGCAATACTGCTCAAAAATGCTCCCGCCGTTACGGAAAGTTGAAAGCCGAAGTTTATACCCAAACCGCCGAGCGGCTGCTGCACCGCAGAAATTGAAGTTCCGGCAAAGAACACCGTCAATGCCGCCCCGAAAGCCGCTGCACCGGAGATTCCCAGTGTGAAAGGCGAACATAGCGGATTGCGCAGAACGGATTGAACGGAAGCACCCGCAACCGAAAGACCGGCACCAGCAAGAATTGCGGCGATTGCCTGCGGAAGCCGGGCGTAAAAAATGATGCGGCCCTTGTTTTCCGGTGCATCAAAACCGAGAAGAATACGAATTACTTCCGAACAGGAAATGTCAGCGGGACCGGCTGTCAGCGAATAAAACAATACCAGCGGCAGCAGCAAAACCGCTGCCGAAAGGATGATGACTTTGCGCCGAATGTAATTTTTGTATTCTCTCATTCTGTAGCGGGGGCTAAAGCCCCCGCCTCTTTTTGAGTTATTTGTTTTATTTTTTCGTTGATTGAATTAAACACGGGTGAACCGGTCAGGAAAGTGAAAATCTCGTCCGCTTTCTGCGGCGGGTCAATATCTGCGAAACGGTCAGGATACAGCGTCTTTCCGATGAACCACGCATTGGCAAGTTGACTGCTGTAATTTGCGCTGTAAGAAGAATTAGGCAGCAGCAGATAAACCTGCTTGTTCTTCACTGCCTTCAGAGAGCGGTAAATTTCCGAGGTGTGCAATTCGGCTAACCCGCTTGAATTACCCAATGAAAGCGAGGCGGCATCAACAAAAATTACGTCGGGATTCCACATCAGGATTTGTTCGTTGCACACCGCTATGGGACTTGAAGACGGGGTTTTCTTTCCTTCCCGAATCAGTGAGTCAGCGGCATTTTTCGAGTGCAGCCATTCCAGCGGCGGAAAAGGAGTCATAGTTGAATTAAGTCCTTGCATTCCGCGGTAAGATATTCCGCCGATATAAACAAGCGGACTCTTTTCGGTATCAATGTCCACCGAGCGTTTTTCCAAGTTTGCAATTTCGCTGTCAAAAAACGTGATGATTTCTTCCGCCCGCTGTTCTCTTTTCAATATCCTGCCGAGCAGCCGCAGCGTGTTGTAAAGTGTTTGCCGTTCTGTATGCAAATCACAATTCGGGAGCAGCACTATCGGAATACCGGTTCTCCGCTGCAATTCTTCGGCGGTGACTCCCATGCCTTGCAAATCGAGACGGAAGATAACATCTGGCAGCGGCTGCAGCGACAGAAGTTTTTCAATCTGGTCGTGTCCGTGTCCGCTGCTGTAAATCGGCAGTTTCTGCAATTCGGGATGCGCCGCCCGATATGGTGCGAACCACGACGCCGGAGAAGCATCGGTTGACTCAACTGCCGCAAGACGTTCTGTTCCGTCAAGATAAACGAGGAGACGGGAAACACCTGCTCCGCCGCAAACATAACGGCGGACATTCTCCGGTTTGTTCGGCAGCGATTCCCATTGCTCAATGGTACGGACAAGTTCCGTATCGGCAGGAACGCAGCCGGTCAACGCAAGAATGACAATGAGCAAGGGTAAAAATCGCATGTCTCTATAGTCCGCCGATGTTTTCCCCTCCGGCAACGGTTGCCATTGCTTGGAAATTTTTAACGTCTATTGAGTCGCTGATAAATCGGATACTGCCGTCTCCGAACAGCGTTTGAATTCCGCCGGGGTGAAAACTTCGGGCGAAGAACAATCCGAGGTCGGCTGCCCCGCCTGCTGACGGTTTGAAATCGGGATATTTCGCATTGGGCGGTAAATAGGTTATGAACGAAGTAAAACGGGAACGACCGATAAACCAACTGGAAGCGTGAAAGCCCGACCAACTGACGGCACTGCTAACATAACCATCCCAATCCGGCGGAGGTAAATCACCGCCGCCGAGGTCCGGCATAGGTCCTATCGGACCCGGCACCCCGAAACTAAAACCGCTTGTTGCGCAAACTTGCCGTCTTATATCCACCGGTGTAGTTGACCGCTGATTGCCAAGAAGCGTTTCCGCCATTGCCAGCGTACTGCTGCTGCCGTCGAGCATATCCGCAAAACTGGTTTTAGAGTCATTGTAAAACAGTGCATCGGTTTTAGTATGAATTGCATACGTTTTATTTGGACCTGAACCTATGCACACCATGTAATTGCCGCCGGAGAGCGTATAGGTTCCGAATTCCGTTGAGACGAATTCATCGGATTCCGCATCGCTGGGGCATCGGAAGAGTTTGACCCGAAGTTGAGCGGCCTGTCCATGAACGGGATTGAGTATCATCATGCCGGCAGCCCCTATAAATACTTCCTGTTTGTAGTCAACGAGCGAGTGCAAACTTTCCTGCTCGACGTATGGCAGCAGTTTCGCTTGAATGGAAAAGCAAAAATTGCCGATGCCGATGCCCGGAAAAACATCGTGGACGCTGTGATAATTGTGCAGCGCGATGCCGAGTTGTTTGAGATTGTTTCCGCACTGCATCCGGCGGGCGGCTTCACGGGCTGCCTGAACCGCCGGTAAAAGAAGGGCAATCAGGGTACCGATGACGGCAATGACGACCAGCAGTTCGACAAGGGTGAACGCAAAAAACGGTTTTGTCCGCATTGTTTTTCTTCGATGGGTAATACATTTTTGAAATTCGTATTACCAAAGTATAGAGAATATTTCGGGTACGTCAAGGAGGTTCAACGGCGGTGTAATAGTTCCCGCTAAACTACATTCTGCCGTTTTTTTTCGACACCGTTGATTTTTCTTCATCTTCGGATATACTCATCGGCGTTTTATTTTATTCACTTTTTCCGCTGATTATCCGTGAAATCCATTTCCCGCGATGAAATCCTGAGTACTGCCGATGTTATCGTGGTGAAAGTCGGAACTAACGTTCTGACACTCGGCAATGGTCTCCTCAACGAAGAACGCATTGCCGTTTTGACGGAAGATTTAGCCGCCCAAATAAAACAAAAGAAAAAAATCATACTCGTCAGTTCCGGCGCAGTCGCTGCCGGCGTGGGACGGCTCGGTTTGAAAAAACGACCAACCTGTCTTGCACAACTGCAATCCGTTGCCGCTTTGGGACAAGGAAAACTTATCGAAACTTACGAGCGGTTTTTAAGTTCGCAAAACGTTCTCGCCGCACAGGTTTTGCTGACTGCCGATGACCTTTCGCACCGCACACGGTATCTCAATGCCCGCAATACGATTTACGCTCTTTTGGATTATGCTTGTCTGCCGATTATCAATGAAAATGATACAGTCAGCATTGAAGAACTTCATACAACTTTCGGCGATAATGACCGGCTCGCTTCACTAGTTGCCAATCTGTTTGAAACGCCGCTTTTGATACTTTTAACCGATGTGGACGGTTTATACAGCGGTGACCCCGCCAAGCCGGATTCGCAGTTGATACCGCTTGTGGAACGCTGGTCGTCCGATTTAATGAAAATGGCGGTAGAAAAACAAAGCGGCAGAAGCAAAGGCGGAATGTCCAGTAAATTGAAAGCCGCTAAAATGATAACGGAGTCCGGCGGCAATGTAATTATCGCAAACGGCGACCGACCGGATACACTAAAAAACATCTTTGCGGCAAAGGAAACCGGCACACTGTTTTTGGCGAAGAAGGGATACATTCCCGCACGCAAACGCTGGTTCGGCTTCGCCGGAAAGAGCGAAGGACATGTAGTCCTCGATGACGGTGCATCGGAAGCCATCCGAAATAAAGGAAAAAGTTTGCTGCCGATTGGAATTACCGATGCCGGCGGTTCTTTCCAGAAAGGTGAAATCGTTTCGCTGCTCAATCGGCAAGGCAAGGAAATTGCCCGCGGCTTATCAAATTACTCTATCAAGGAAGTCCTTCTTATTCGGGGAAAGAAAACGTCAGAGTTGGCATCCATTCTCGGACAGCAGGGTTATGCCGAAGTTGTACATCGGGATAATCTGCAATTAACGGATTGATTTCGGCAATACATTAAATTAGAAAAAAGGTTCATTATTTACATACCCGTTTCATGAGGAATTTCGTTATGACTGCAACGCGCTGTTTTCTTCAGCTGGTTGTCATGTTATTAGTTTCGCCGCTGTTTGCGCAGGACGGAACCATGATGCGGACTTATCTTCTCAACGAATTGGAAGTTGCGCAGAAAGCATGGCAACAGCGGTACGATTGGCTCAAAACTGCCGCCGATATTGAGCGGTATCAACAGGAACGGAAAGAGTTTTTCCAGCGGCAACTCGGTAAGATGTGGGATAAAACGCCACTGAATCCGCAGATAGTCAAAACCTTCGAAAAGGGAACGCCCGGCAAGGACGCGTATCGAGTCGAACTGATATTGTTCGAAAGCGTGCCGAAGTTCTACGTTTCTGGAGCAATGTTTTTGCCCGACCCAACAAAATTCAAACCGCCGTATCCGACTGTGTTGTCTGTCTGCGGACACAATCGAGAGGCAAAGGCGGCGACGCGGCTGCAAGCCGGTGCGGCGTTGGCGGCGACAAACGGATTGGCGGTGCTTGTCATCGACCCGATTGACCAAGGTGAACGCAGTCAGCGGTTGAAAACAGACGGCAAACCGGTTTTACAAGGTGTTCCGGCACACAATGTAATAGGAGCAAGCAGTATTTTGCTGGGGCGTAATGCCGCAACTTTTGAGGTTTGGGACATGATACGCGCGCTCGACTATCTGGAAAGCCGGTCTGATGTCGATGCTCCCAAAGGTTTCGGTGTCTTCGGTCTCAGCGGCGGCGGAACGCAGACGGCATACATCATGGCGTTGGACGACCGAGTGGCGGTTGCCTCATCGGGCTGTTATCTTTGCGGACTCTACGGCAGTATGATGACGACAATTGGTCCCCAAGATGCCGAACAGAATATCTTCGGGCAGTTAGCATTTGGAATGGACCACGCCGATTACTGCATTATGCGGGCACCGAAGCCGACGCAGATAACAACGACGACGCTTGACTTTTTTCCCGTGAAGGATGCTTGGGCGACCTACCGTAATGCCAAGCGGATATTCGACCGCTTCGGTCTCGGCGAAAAAATGTCGATTGCGGAAGCCGACGGACCGCATGGTTTTTATAAAAATCTTCGGGAAGCGACCATTCGCTGGATGCTGCGCTGGCTTGCCGGTCGGGATGAAATGATTTTTGAAGCCGACGACCAGCCGGGTTGCACAGAAGAGGAACTCCGCTGTACGCCGCGGGGTGAAGTGATGCTGCTTGACAGTGCCCGGTCGGCATTCGACCTGAATCGGGATTATAACGACGAACTGCTTGCATCAAGAACAAAAAAGAATCGGTCAGATGACGAATTGCGGACAACGATTCGGAACATAATCGGCGTTCGAAAACTCGAAGACATTCCGGGACTGACAGCGGTTCGGAATGAGGTATCGGATGTTGCGGAAAAACTCGACGGCGCGGCTTCCGCTGAACAGTTCGTGTTTCTTGCCAAAGACGAAAAAATTCAACTGCCTGCCGTCCGATTTGTTCCGAAGAAAGCCGGTCCGACCAAAACCGTCGTTTATCTGAACGGTGCCGGCAAAACGGCGGACTTGAATCGGATTAACGAACTTCTCAAAGAGGACAAAACGGTTTTTGCCGTTGACCTTCGCGGTCTCGGTCAAACGCAGGGTGTTGGGGCAAAGTATTACGACCATGCCCTGTTTGGAACTGATGGAGTCGATTACTACTTCGCTTATCTTCTCGGCAAGAGTTACGTTGGAATGCGGACGGAGGACTTGCTTGCCGTTGCTAGGGAACTGTCCGGTCCCGTTGAACTGGCTGCTTCCGGTGAAACGGTCGGTCTTGTCGCCTTGCATGCCGCCGCATTGGAACCGGTACTTTTTTCCGGTATCACATTAGATAAGCCGGTCCGAAACTGGTCCGATGTTGTGAAAGAAGGCGACTCTCCGTATCCGATAACGAACATTGTTCACGGTGCTTTGCTCGAATACGATGTGCCGGACCTCTTGCGGCTGACGGCAAGGTAAAGCCGGCTAAATACCCGCCGACGCAGTCGGCGGCTCTCTCGTTGCGGACTGCCTATATTGCTGCCGCAAAGTCGGCAAGTATTTACGTTACTCCGTGGACAACTCATGCCAGTTATCCAGACCTCGAAAGAACAATGCTCCACCGCGGTTACCGCTGCGGATATATCCGGCGTTTCATACAGACCGGGACGAAATTGGAATAACAACGCACAAATCGGTACGGCATTTAATACAATACTGCCGCCGAGTTCATATCATTCCGGCGGTGTGAATGTTGCATTGGGCGACGGAAGTGTTAGATTTATATAGGATACGATAAATGCGAAAACATCCGGCAGCGTTGACTATCGTGTGCAGAGCGGCGAAAGCACGACGCTGTAGTTGAAAAACATCAATACAACGAGCGGGAAACTATTGTTTCCCGCTTTTACGAAAAGACGTTTTTTCTTAAAAGCGGAAATCGCAGATTTCCGCTCGTTACC